>JAKAYH010000086.1 GCA_021826835.1 Thermoplasmata archaeon
GTATATCTCGAAGGAGTTCAGGAGTGCCATGAAATTACTGGGGATCAAGCTGGAATATATACAGAAACACACCCCGGAAGATAATGGAGACATTGAATCGTTCCATAACTCAATCAAGACAGATTACTTATGGCCAAACGAGTTCAGGAACTTTAATGATGCTTCCATAGAGATAGAAAAGGCATTCTATGATTACAATGAATGCAGGCCGCATTCATCCATTGATTATCTTCCTCCAAGGGAGTTCAGGAGGAAGTTCCTGAATGAACTGACATTCAGGGAAAGATTCGAGAAGAAAGAAGTTGAGGTGAAACTAGATGAGAATTGAAGAGAAGTGTTCCAAATTCTGCTGGAGCAGATCAATAAAATAGAATACAATATTAAAAAAATGTATTGTATTTGTTCGATCTTGTAGATTCAGATAAAAGAAGAAATATCATGCAAACCAGATTGTTTGGGATATGGACTTGAAATGGAAAACATTCTTTGAAGATTTGAAGGTAAGAGAGCTCAAAAAAGTGAAATGGTAAGGGTAGGTCAAGTTGCCCGTTCTGCATGACTAAATAGGGGATCAGACATTTTCGAGATGTTATAATTTAACTTACATTTAGATCTATACGATAAATAATCTTGGAATATCCTAAGAACTGCATAAATGCTGAATAATTCTAACTTTCAATTGAAGAGGGAATGAAGTGGAATGTTAGTTCCAATCTCAATTATATACCTTTTCTTTAACATTCAATCACAAAATTTTTGAAAATTGAAATTTATTGCTAAAAGAAACTTTATCAACACGGTAGCAGATTGGTGTTGTATAGAATATTTTAAAATTAGTGCAACTCATCTGCAATATGACACTTTTTATACAATATTCAATATAGTAGTTCTGAAAGGAGACATGGAGATTATAATCGGGATAGATCTAATTTCGAGCAATATTACTACTTTTGCGTATCGATTTCAATCTATCGAACTTATACCGATGAAATTTGGAGCATCTTCTGGATGCAGATCCTTTCCTCCATTTATTTCTTTATCTGGTGACGGAAAATTACTTCTTGGAGACGCAGCTAAAAGAAAAGTTGTGACTTCCCCGCAATCAACTTTAGGATCTCCACTTAGAATGATCGGCACAGACTTTAAGTTCACCTTTCTTGAAAAAGAGATGTTTCCTGAGCAAATATTAGCACTAATACTCCGTTCCATTAAGAAAGAAGCCGAGGATTACCTAAAGAAAGATGTTGAAAAGGCAGTTCTTGCAATTCCTCAATGCTATGGTTTTAAAAAAAGGGCGAGAATAGAAGAGGCAGCTAAGATAGCTGGTTTTACAAAAATAAGATCCGTTGGTCAGTCATTGTTAGGTTCGCTGATGTTCACATTTCATAATATGAATTTTGATGGAAATATAATTTCTCTCACCATAGGCAGCGATTTTGCTGAAGCGTCTGTCATTGAGACTTCAAGGGGGGTGGCAGAGGTATTGTCTGTTTCCTGTGATTTAAAACTTGGAGAAAATTCGATTGATAAGACTCTTACCAACTTAGTAATCAATAAATACAAGGAACAGGAGAAGTTTGGCCTGAATTTTGGCATCAGTGAAACATTAAGACTGATGGAGGAATGCGAAGAGGCTAAAATAGATTTAAACCAATCTTTATCTACGGAAATTTTTATACCTAATTTATTTCAGATTGATGATAAACCAAAGGACCTAAGGATAGGTATAAATAGAGTCGATTTTGAAAACGCTATAAAGCCTATAATAGATAAAATTTTACGCTTAATGGATGATGCTCTTTCTCAGTCGTTCACAGCAAAGAAATATATATCGAAAATTATCATTAGTGGCAGTGGGTCCAGACTCCATTCAATCCGAGCTGCAATAGAAGGATATTTTGGGATAAAAGTTAACCCGGTATACGACCCAAGTGAGATCGTTGCCGAGGGTGCTGCACTGCTCGCAGGAGTCTTACAAGGAGATATAAAAAACCTACTACTTCTAAATTCTATTTCTTTAGACCTTTATGTCCAGCTGGAAAATGGGGAACCAAGGGAATTATATAAGCGCAACTTAACTATCCCTACATTTAAGACTATTGAATACGATAACGTAGTGTCTTATAGGGATTATGTCACTTTTCGAATATTTGAGGATGTTAGAGATCAAAATGAGCCTATTTTAGAATATAAAGTTAATATTATTAACTCATCTTCAAAGAAAGTCAATAAAATCATTGTCAAATTAGAAGTTGATCCAGATTCTAATTTTAAATTCGTTTTTATGAATGGAGATACTATGCAGTTCTTAAATTTTGAAATTATTTCCTCTGTATTCAGACAAAAGGAAATAATTGAAGAGATGAAAGTCCAGTGTAAAAAAATTATACCTGACTAATGAGTAAAAAATTGGAGCTGTTCAGGAAAGTGTTAAAGAATAATTGTGTCCAAACGTCTCATTATGCAGGGAGTGGATCCAGATCGGGACACTATTCTATGACCTGCCCATATTGAACAGATTGTGCCACACGCCGGTGCAGAACAGTGTGTTATCTATCCTGTCATCCCTTCTCTGTGCCACATTCCATCCAAGCATCTTCTTGTCCGCTGCAAATCCTGATTCGGAATTGCTTCTCTGATGGTACTTATTCAGATATACCATTGTATCAGCAACAAATTCCTTCATCGTACCCTTCCATTTCTGTGATCCATTCAGGATAGCATTCTTCTTGGGTATTACAAAGACCTTTGTATCTCCCAGTTTATCCACGTATGATGAGGATGAATAATACCTGTCAAGCCTGATGGAATCCATGTGTATTCCCATAATTGCAAGGAGATCCTTTGCCCTGTCAAATGCCTCTCTCTCTGAACGCATTGATGAACCGAAGGCTATGTACAGTCGTGAATCAAGATCCATTGCGGCGAATGAATAAGCAAACAATCGTTTCTTATGACCTTTAGATTCCCTTGCATCTTTACCATGATCGGGATTTTCCTTAGCCTTATCCTTGAGATGCTGTGCATGTGACTCATAGTTCTTCTTCACCGTCAGCGAATAACCTGTCCCGTCATCGGTAGCGTCTGAATTCGTCACCTTTTTTCTTCTCAATATCAGTGCATGAAGGTTGTGTATTGCCATTATGACCTCATTATCTGAATATAGTCTTTCTATTGTTTTGTATGATACATCTATTCCAGAGAGCATTGAGAAGACGGTAAGCATGTTTGCAAACATCCTGTTGGACTCGCCGACAAGCTGCTTTATAAGAAGATGCTTGACCCTTTGATCCAGTGACAGTGAATAAGGATGTCCTGGGCCATATATAATGTGTATTGTGGATACAGCTTCCTGTATCAGTGGATCGAGATCCTTCATTGCTGTCTTGATCCTGGTGGAGAACTCCTGCTCGTATGTTCTCCAGTCCCTCTCCTTCTTAGGATGATCTATGCATTAACCATGTGTGAGCAGGAAGGTCTTTGTACTTGGCAACAAGCTGAGCATAACAGATGACCAGATAGAAGGTATATTGGAGAGAACTGTAACAAAACAGGGCACATCAGCCTTGGCAGATGTGCCAAGAAGATATCTAGGGAAGCGGGTTTACGTCATAATTACAAAGTCGGAAGGAGAAGCCGAACGAGAATAGTGTCCCACATTCCCTCATACAATAAAATATTAATAATATTATTGCGTTAACACATGTTGAGTTATGGGTCTTATAAAGTCTACAAACGAAAAGTTTATGGAAAGCCAGAGTCGCATTAGGAAAGCTCAAATGGAGGTTGATAGAGGCCTGAGGGATTATAACTCGAACCTTCAGGAAAGTGTTCAGCTGCTGAAGGTGTCTTTAAAGGAAAATAATATTGAAAAAGCCAGGACTTTTGCTCTCCAAGTAAAGCAATTGGATTCTGTTATTAAGGGTCTTCAGGACTATAAACTTTATCTTGCTGCAATTTCACAGAGTTTGAAGTATAGTAAAACTCAGCAGGAAATGATGAAGGCCTTAAGTAATTCAGCCAAAGATTTACAAAAAAGCTTACCAAACGAGAAACAACTAGCCCGCGTCGAAGAGCAATTTCAAATAATTGCAGAATCCTCGGACAAAGCAATTGATATCCTTTCAAATCAGTTGACTGAAGTATCTAACAATGTGAATTCAAAGGCAAAAACTACTGATGTAGACGTTGATAAAATCATCCAATCTTTCAAAGAAATAATTGCAAAGGAAGAAGAATCACCAAAGGTTTCTGATGCAACCCAAGATAAAGAAATAGATGATTTAATTAAAAGATTAACAAAATAAAGAAATTCTTATTACTTGACAAATAAATGGTTAACTTTAATGAAAGCGGTTCAGTGGAATCTATCAGGAGAATACTAAACGAAGCTATCGAATATGATGTAGCTGGTAATAAGGAGCAAGCTTCGCAGAAATACCTAGTTGCTTACAAAATATTAAAAAAATTAGCTCAGGAAGAAAAGGGTGAAAAACGTTCAAAGAGGGAATACCAATGTGAGGCCGTTCTAAGAGCTTATAGGAAAGCGGGAGGAACAGAAGATATAATAAAGGAAACTGGCACAGAGGTTTATGCTGAGAATTACCTACAGAGCATCGGGATTGAAACTCCAACCATCCCTGCAATAAAATTTGAAGATGTAGCCGGACTAGATGATGTAAAAAAGGAGATTATGGCTAAATTAATCTTGCCAATGAAATACAAGGAGCTTTCGCAGGATTATGGAATAGTTTTCGGTGGAGGTCTTCTTCTATATGGTCCACCTGGAACTGGAAAAACCCATATCGTAAAAGCTATTGCAAATGAGGTTAATGCCAAATTTATATACGTGAACCCTTCTGTAATTTATAGCGAATGGTTTGGAAAATTTGAGAAAAATATATCCTTAATATTCAAAGCTGCCAGGATGTTGAGACACACAATCATATTCTTTGATGAAATAGATACACTGGCACCCAAGAGGGACATTTCTGATGGCGAGGTTGTTAAAAGAGGTGTGACACAGTTGCTTACTGAACTTAATGGTATTGACTCAGCCCCAGAATCCAACGTATATGTGATTGCGGCGACAAATAATCCGTGGAACATTGATGAGGCTTTACTTAGATCAGGTAGGTTTGAAACTAAAGTATATGTCGGCCCTCCAGCTCTGGAAGCAAGAGAAAAAATTTTTCGAATTGCCTTTAGAAACATCAGAGTCCGAGTTAATATAGATTATGTTTCCTTAGCAGCAAAAACTGAAGGTTATTCAGGGGCAGATATAGATTATATTTGTAAGCGAGCCAAACAAAATATATTTATGAGAGCAGTTGAAACGGGTCAGAAAATCGTTGTCACAACTGAGGACGTGCTATCAGTTGTCACCCAGATTAAGCCCACGATTAATGATAAAATGCTGAAAAGATACGCAACATTTTCCGAACAAATTTACAAATAGGTAGCAGTTATCAATCCAAAGTGTTTTAAATTTATTATGGGTTATAAGGCTCTCATGTGGGTAAGAACTTGACGCTAATATTGTTCCGATACAAATTGGGTTTTCCTAGAATGGTTATCGATCCGAATGAATTGGCACTCGACTGGAATTGACACAGATTCAATATAATTTAGATAATTCCTGTTAAACTTTCGTATAATAACCCACACAAAAGTGTGAAGAGCCTTTATTAATACTTCGAACAATCTGCAATTTTTACTGATCTTGGGTCATGTAAACGCCGGTCAAGATTTGTAAGGACAAAATTCCTTATAATTTTAGCATCTTTACAGCCAATATATACCATGTATTGCCTCTGCAACTACAGTTCACTGCAAATAATTTTAGATTCCCCTGTGCCCCATTGTTAAATGAATAACAAAATATAATCGGTCAATGTCTACGATTTTCTCTATGTCTTATGTAATAAAGTCTATTTGGTTACGAGTTAATAGAAATCTGAATGCCATCCTCATTACTCATATTTGTGTTTCTTACGTACTCCCACAGCTAAAGCTTGTGAGGTTCTCACTTTTGCTCAGTTTTTCATCTTCATCCCTTACGGTCCGGACGGTTTTGCGGGAACTCATTATTGAGTTTTGGCGTCTTTCCAGTCCTGAAAGTTGCGCCTCTGTGGGTATCAGTGCTCCACTTGCATACATCACTATCTGTATGCAATCGGGATTTGCCTTCAACCTATTCCCCTGCACAGACTGCGGAACGGAGACATTCCCAACCTCATGCTGAAGTCCCTGCGGATCAATCGCTGCATGGGGATTTCTATGCACGACTTTCTCGTGTTTTCACAGGAGGATTTTCATGCCTGAACCTCAACGCCATTGAGTGATATATGGGCGCACATTCATCCCATGACTTAAGTTGTGGGCTTTCTGCTTTAAACGATTGTAAGCACGAAGTTGACCTCCTTCTTCCCACCGTTGGAGTGATAGTAATGGCCTTACCCTGTAAGATCATTTCGGACCAAAATATCTAAATGTACGGAGGTCGTAAACAATACTTGATGGACAGAGGGACTTTATTATTCTACCAGATAGAGGGAGTTCGCATATTGAGATGATACCAGGATTCTCAGATCCTTTGAAATCATTTAGATTACGATCCACATATACTAATCTGTCTTGAATTCCTGTATGAATATTTATGGCTTCATTTGAACCGATCATGAATATTGCTACAATGGAAATGATCCCTCTGGTAGGCTCACTGACATTAGTCAAAGTAAAAAATCCTGTGATGAACGAATAATATATGTTGTAATTTTCTTAGAAGCCTATAAATTATGTATTGTACTGAATCAAAACCAAACTGGCAGAAACTGCATTATCCTCGGGAAACTCCTTTCCTTGTATTTCGGTCTCTTTCTTACCTTTCCTGAACCCTGTAACCTGATCTCCCTGCTTTTACCACCACGATACCTTTTCAAGTGCATCAAGTATGTCCTTCTGCTTTCTTGTCCTTTCGAGTTCGCTCAATCCGCCATTTGCATCCTCCACTACATGCAGCTTCTCCAGTTCCAGCAGCATTTTCTCCAGTGAGTATTTATTCATGAGGCCTGATGAAATCATACCCCTCATGAGAGCTGATCGTATGATGAGCGATATGAAGAATATGAACAGTATCCCCCTGATGGTTGATTCCTTCCTGACCCTCATGGGGAATATATCCAGATCGGTCTTCAGTATGCGGAATGCCTTCTCAATGCTATCCCGATTGCGGTATATGGAAAGGCATTCTAATGGTGTGTATTCACCTTTATACACAAGGAGGAATCTTCCCATCCTGTTCTCTGCAGCGGAGATGGCGTTGTTCTTCGCCCTTGTTTTGATTTTGCCATCCTCAATCCTCCATGTGAAGTATTTCCCGTAATGCGAAGCAATGGATTCTATCGTTTCTCTTATGCCTGGCCTGATCTGTAATCTTTCAATTGCTGATCTTTTCTCCGATAGTTTCCTGTGGAAATCAGACATTTCGTCAGCTTCTCTCTTCCTGTCATGATAGAAGTATCCCTTAAGGTGCAGATCATCAATGGTGAACGATACCTGTTTGCAGAATATCGGTTCATTCTCATACATAATTACATTGTCAGCCCTGTCCACTGATCTTGCTGCTGAAGAGAAAACATTCTTTATCGCCCTGGATACGAGGGATGCTGCTATGATGAATGAGTCATCCTTCAGCAACCTGATATTCTCATAGGAGAAGAATCCTCTGTCGAGTACAATCTCCATCTTCGGAATAAGTTTCCTGATGCCTTCAACAGTTCTCTTCAGTGTAACGACATCGGGAATGCTCCCGCTGTATATCTCGAAGAACAGCGGTATGTTCCTGGATCTCTCAAGGACCATGCCCAGGTTTATCTGTTCGAGATCGGGATGATCCTTGGCATGGCCGCATTCCAGTATGCTGGCTGATGAATATGACGGCACTGATGTTATGTCGTAAAACAAGGAATTTCCCGGATTGATCCTCTGGATCAGATCGGAGGAGAACTGCCTGTAGAGATCCGATTTG
>JAKAYH010000087.1 GCA_021826835.1 Thermoplasmata archaeon
CGATCTAAGGCTTCTGTTAATGAGTTGAACTCAGCAAAGATTATGATTGATATTTCCATATGGGATGATGAAGTTAACAGTAGCGCACACCCCAGATCCTGATGATGCTTTCATGTTTTATGCAATGATAACTGGGAAAATCGATGTAAGTATGGATTATGAACAGGTTATAGGAGACATAGAAACCCTGAACCTTGAAGCTAGAAAGGGGACTTATGATGTTAGCGCCATTTCAGGAAATGCATATTCTGAAATTCATGACAAATACTGTCTAACAGCATCCGGTGCAAGCTTTGGATTAAGTTATGGCCCAATGGTTGTTGCTAAGAAGAATATAGACCTCAAAAATGCGATCATCGGTACGCCGGGATATGGTACCTCATCCCACCTTTTATACAGGATGTTTGTGAACAAGGATGCAAAGTTTAAGGCCATACGTTTTGACAAGATCCCTGATGCCGTTGTTTCAGGAGAGATAGATGCAGGGATAGTAATTCACGATGAACAGCTTACATTTCAAGACAAAGGGTTAGTAAAAGTAGTAGATCTATATGAAAAATGGAAGGAGTATTCTGGGGAACTCCCACTCCCGCTTGGCTTTAATGCAATCAAGAAATCTCTCGGAAAGGATGTTGCCAAAAGATACAGAGCAGATTTCGAATCTTCCATAAAATATGCGATGGAACACGTGGAAGAGGCAGCAAGATATGCAATGAAATATGCAAGATACGAAAATCTGGAACTGGAGACAAAATTCATTAGAATGTATGTGAATGATCTCTCCATAGACTTCGGAGAGCCAGGTAAAATGGCACTTGATTTATACTTCAAAAAAGCTTTTGCAATGGGTCTTGTAAAACCATTTAATATAGAAATAGTCTAAAATTTCAATAGAAGGTAATAAAATGGAATTAGGGGAGGAAAAAGTGGTCCTTCAGAAAAAGGGCTTTGATACTTCTCACCTCTGGTATATTTCATTTCTTGTGGCAAATATTTCTGGGGGCTTGATGACACCCCTTATGCCCCTATTTGTCACCAATTATCTCCATCAAAATATAATATATTACGGAATTACATCTTCTGCAGCATCCACTGCATCCGTGGTTGCACTAATTTTTTGGGGGAACCTCTCCGATAGCTTGGGTAAACGTAAAATTTTCATACTCATAGCTTTTTTTGGTTCTTTTTTATCTCTAGCCCTAATAATGATAGTTGGGAGTCTTGAAGAATACATAATTCTTCTAGTCTCATTTCAAATCTTTTCAATGGCTTCGGTACCTGTTTCAACGCTCCTGGTCATAGAGAATTCAGTGGAGAGTCAGTGGGCCAGAACAGTTTCAATATTCAGTATGATCTCATCCATAGGTTCAGTAATTGGACTGATTTTTGGCTTGGCCATTGTCAGTGCAGGTTTAAATGACCCGGATATTTTGAAAATAATTTACCTGATTTCAGCTTTAATATATTTGTTATCCTTTGTTCTGTCTATTTTTTTATTAAAAGAACCATCGAAAAGAATCAACAGGAGAAAACTTTCATGGATTTTTTCAGTGAGAACACTGGAAAAAGCCAGATACTCACCATCCTATGTTTATCACATAATCAGACTATTCCACAGGAAAGATCGTGAGCCGTTCCGTCCCATTTTAAAGTATTACCTATTAGTGTGTATGTTTTTGATGTTTGCTTTTCAGCTGTTTTTTATACCGTTCCCGGTATTTATGCTTAATTCATATGGGGCAAGTGAAACAACCATATATGTGATGTATCTGCTAAACAACGTTCTTTCAACTGTGACATTTAATTACGCTGGTGCGTATATAAAAAGATCATCTTTAGGAAAAGCCCTTTTTATTCCACTGCTTATTAGAATTTTTGCTTTTAGTGGGGCGGCAATCTTACCCCTTTATGCAAGTAGCTCTTCTTGGACAATTTATCTTGCAATATTGGTTTATGGAGGAATTGGGGCTTTCTCGAGCTTCCTAAATAAAACTCAGATCACGGTAATCTCAAAGATTGCAAAAAAAATAAACAGAGGAAGTGCAATAGGATACTATAATTCCGTTATAGGTATCGGTCAGATAGTGGCAGGGCTTGTATCCGGACTTATTCTTTTCTATCTTGGAACAAGCATTGAATTCATTTTGGCAGCCTTGGGTGCATTCATAGGACTGGTTCTAGTTCTACGAAAAAAGGAACTGATGAATGTTGATAATTACAATTCAATACCGCATACTCCCTAAAAACCCATCAGATATATTCTTCGATTTTTTCTCCATAGATTATATTTTTTATTTTTTCTATGTTGTTGATAAGAACCTCCTGGGATTTTCCAGAGACACAAATATGGCCCATTTTCCTTCTTCTTCTGGTTT
The DNA here is from genome assembly GCA_021826835.1 of Thermoplasmata archaeon. The sequence goes on from JAKAYH010000087.1 coordinate 2,376, forward strand.
CATTCTTTCCGTATGAAAATAACCTTGTTCCCTGTATTGACATAATTTTCTCAGTTTCATCGTCTGTTAGTGTTTTTCCAATTATGTTTATTATCCCGGTATTTGTAAATGTAATTGGTTCCCTGACAGGAAGCCCCAACACTGCTCTCACATGGAGCTCAAACTGTGAAATAGAATTTCCCATAAGGGTGTGATGACCTGAGTTATGAACTCTTGGTGCAAATTCATTTATTAACAACTTTCCCTTTGAAACGAATAGCTCAAGACCCATTACACCAATATAATCCAGAGATTCCATGAGCCTTCGGGCTAAATCTTCTGCACCTTCCAGTTTTTTAGGACCAAGGTTCCAGAGAAGCATTCCCCTGAGATTTTCATTGAATGATGGTTCATAGGAAAAGAATTCTCCATTTTCTGTTCGACAACTTATAATGGAAGCTTCATAATCATAGTCAACAAACTCCTCAATTACAAATGGTCCGTTGGAATAGATTTCTGGAACACTGCCCTTTGCATAATAATACTGACCCTTTCCATCATACCCTCCCGCAGATTCTTTGATAACCCCACGATCGAAAACCTTGATGGAATCCGTTAGATTTTTTCTATCATTGCATATTATGAACCTTCCAACTGGAAGTTTGTGGTCGGAAAGAAATTGCTTCTCCAGAATCCTCTGCCTCTTTAGGGAAACGGAGTTCATGTTGGGCCTCAGTTTATTTTGTGCTGATGCATAATCAAGAGCTCTTTCATTGACATGTTCAAACTCAAATGTCACAATATCTGAGTTGTCAACAAAATCCTTGTAGTCCTTAACCAAATAAACATCGTCAGCAATTTTGCATGCCGGCTCATTTCGATTTTCAACCAGAACATTAAAATGAATCGGCAGATAACGAGATTCAAGAATCATCATGAGACCAAGCTGTCCCCCGCCTATTATACCAAGTTTTTTCATAAATTATCATCCATAACGGCTTTTGTTTGGCGATCCATGAAAAGCTGCAGTTTGTTTAAAAGAACTGAATCTGAAACCGATAGAATTCGAATAGCAAGGAGTGCCGCATTTTTTGAACCGTTTATGGCAACAGTTGCCACTGGAATCCCGAATGGCATCTGAACGATTGATAATAGTGAATCCATTCCTTTAAGAGATTTGGTCATTATAGGTACACCGATCACGGGTAATGTTGTCATTGATGCGGTCATTCCTGGAAGATGAGCAGAACCACCTGCCCCAGCGATGATTACCTTTATTCCTCTTGAAATGGCAGATTTTGCAAAATCATACATATATTGAGGTGTTCTGTGGGCAGATACAATTTTGATCTCTGAATCCACTGAGAATTCATCCAATATATTCTTGGCTTCTTTCATAACCTCAAGATCACTTCTACTTCCCATTATTATACTTACAATTGGCATCCTATAGCTCACCTTCCTGAATAGATATTGCTGCTTTCTTAATTCTATTCATAATAGATAAATATATGCCACTTCCGGAAAGAGGTTCAATCAGACCTTCCTCATATGGAGACATATCAAATTTAATTAGAGAATCATATAATTTTGATGCAATTTCATAGGGATCATTTCTACTACCCAGAAGTAATAAGTTTTTACCTCCTATTTTTTTGCCGGTCTCTGATGAGCATATAATGGCATATTTACCGGGCCACTTTTTCTCTATCTTAATTAATTCTTCGACAGAACTCGGCATATAGAGCTTCTTAGATGGGGAATAATGCCTATACTTTGTTCCAGGAGATCTTGGAGAGTCAACTAAATTTTCAGAAAAGGTTACTTTGGTAAATATCCCCTTAAAATCATCCTCAGTATATATTCCAGGCCTTAGTATAAGACAGGAATCACCCTTGGGGAGAATAACTGTTGATTCTATACCGTATCTTGTTTTCCCCGCATCAAATATTACATCAACTTTACCATCAAAATTCTTCTTTAAATAAGCAGAATCAGTAATACTTGGTCTTGTGGAAAGATTGGCACTGGGAGCAGCAATTGGTACCCCACTCATTCGAATTAACTCAAGTGCTAGGTTACAATCAGGGATTCTGATGGCCACTGTGTCTTGACCTGCTGTGGCTGATGAACTGATTACACCCAATGATGGTAGTATTATTGTTAAGGGCCCTGGCCAGAGTTTTGATAATGCTTCAAAATTTACAACATCTTTAATGCTTGCGATTTTCTCGATTTCCCTTGTGGAAGAAGCATGGACAATTAATGGATTATCCATGGGTCTTTCTTTGATTTTGAAAATTTTCTTACACGCATTATCAGATAAAGCATCTGCTCCTATTCCATAAACGGTTTCCGTGGGAAAGATGACGACTCCATCGTTGATGATCGCGTTTGAAGCAAATCCTATGTCATCACTCTTAAAGTGATCACAGTTTGAAGTAAGATATTTTGTCAATCTAATAGGTTATGGTTTCTTCGCTTATAAGAAGTCATTTCTCAATTTTGATATGACAAAATTTATTCATGTTAGGACTAAACTATCAAAATAGAACAATACATATAGTTTTTTCTTCATCATTATGAGCGTAAATTAAGAATGTGTGTTCTATGAGTTAGAAAATTATTATGTTTTATAATTTTTATGTTGATAGTCATTGACATGGTCCTAAACAAATATTAACGAAATAGTTAATTATGGAATTAAGATGTGTGAGCTATGGAAAGCGTTGAATTGTATAATATAGAGCTTCACTTGGACACAGATAAAAAGACATTTCGAGGTATAGAAAAAATTATTGGAATGGCAAATGGTTCAATTACCCTCGATTCTGTTGGTCTTTCAATATCAGGTCTTAAGGTAAACGGCAAGGATTGTGAATTTAGCGTTGACAATGAAAAGCAAGAGCTTAAGGTTCTAGGAAATTTCTCGGGGAAAATTGAACTTGACATAATATATAGTGGTAAAGTTTCTGACTCATTAAATGGCATTTATTATTCTGATACTAAATCAGGTCCATTCTTCTCAACTCAGTTTGAGGCAACCGGAGCCAGATACACTTTTCCTTGCATAGATAATCCTGCCTATAAAGCTGAATTTTCCATAACTCTAGATATTCCAAGGGACTTTGATGCAATATCAAATATGCCCGAAGAAAGAATAACGGAAAACGGTCAAAGAAAAACAATTAAATTCATGAAAACCCCAAAAATGTCCACCTATCTCGTATATATGGGGGCTGGGCACTATGATGTTGGAAGAGGAGATTATAATGGAAAACCTGTTTATTTGATTACTGCAAAGGGAAATATGAAGGATTCAAACATACCAATAGAAATGGCTAAAGGGTCCTTAAAATTCTATGAAGAATATTTCGGCATTAATTATCAGCTTCCTAAACTTCACCTTATTGCTGTTCCTGAATTTGCTTTCGGAGCAATGGAAAACTGGGGAGCCATAACGTTTAGGGAGGTTCTCCTAAATCTAGATGGGTCATCAAGCGCTTCCGCCATAAAAAATGCTGATGAGGTTATTGCACACGAACTTGCACATCAGTGGTTCGGGAATCTGGTTACGATGAAATGGTGGAATGACCTTTGGCTCAATGAAAGTTTTGCTACATTCATGAGTTTTAAGTCAGTTGATGCAAGGCATAAGGAATGGAATGTTTTCGATGATTTTATCATATCACAGACCAGCGGTGCCCTACATGGGGACAGTCTTAGAAAAACCCATCCAATAGATGTGGAAGTTAAAAATCCAAATGAAATAGCCCAAATATTCGATGAAATCAGCTATGGCAAAGGTGGCAGTATTTTACGGATGATCGAAGCTTATGCTGGAGAAACTGCGTTCAGAGATGGCGTTAGAAACCATTTAAAGAAGAACAGTTTTTCAAATGCCGTGGGTAACGATCTTTGGACGGCTATAGAAAAAGCGTCGGGGAGGGATATCTCCACTGTCATGAGTGCATGGATAAAAACACCCGGTTATCCGATCATAACAGCAAAGAAATCTGGAGATAAAATACATCTTTCGCAGAAAAAGTTCAGGCTTGACGGAAGTTCTGATGATACAATATGGCCAATTCCTCTCACAATTATCAGGGAAGGTTCAAAGAAAGAATCCATATTGTTCAATAAAAAAGAAATGGACATTGATGGAAGGGACTTCCTTAGATTTAATGAAAATCACACTGGATTCTATCGTGTGAATTACGAGGGTGATCTATTGCAACACGTTCTTTCCAAAAAGAATTCAATGAACTCATTCGACAAGTGGGGAATTCTTTCAGATTCTTTTGCATCACTGCTTTCAGGAGCATCTAATTTCGAGACCTATAAAAATATACTAACAAGTTTTTCAAAGGATGAAGAATATACAGTTATAAATGAAATCATAGGTCAGTTATCAGAACTCCGTTTGGTCATACAAAAAAAGGATAAGATATTGCCCCTTGGAAAAGAATATTTCTCATATCATCAAAAGAGACTCGGAGAGAGAAAGGACGGAGAGTCAGCGAATATTTCAATATTGAGAGGGAGAGTTAATCTAGCGCTTGTTCATTTCGATGCAGGTTTTGCAAAGGAACTGGATAAGAAATTCAAGGACTACAATAACATTGATCCAAATCTAAGATTAGCTGTTTCCACGGCGCATGCCATCGCGACTAATGATAGCGAAAGCTTGGTTGAGTCCATGAATAAACAGAATAACGATGAGGATCGAGTTAAACTCATATCATCTATGGGATGGCTTAAGGGAGAGACAAACTACAATAGGATCATGGATCTTGTGAAGACACAACAAATAAAAAAGCAGGATTCCAGAACATTTTTTGTCACTGCTTCAAGAAATCCCGAGACGAGAAAGAATATAGCTAACGATATGGATTCCCTTCTTGCCCTGTTCAGAAAATACTATGGAGGTACCGGATATGAATCCAGATTCGTGGAATCTGTTATCCCATATGTTGGTCTCACCGACAAGGCGAAAATAGATGATTTTGTAAGTAGGAATAAAACACCTGATATAAATCAAGGAATTGAAAAGGGTGTTGAAGAGCTTAAAATTTACCAAAAACTGAATGAACGGTTCAAATAAATTTGGAAATAAGGTTTTCAAAATCTTATTTTTAACATAAGAAAATGAAAACCCCTCGGGAAGTAGGGGAAAAATATTGTTTTTGGCCAATACTGACTTGAGATGTGCCAATTAAAGTCAGTATATCGTGAACATAAACTATGGCCTTGAAATCCTCAAATTCATGCAAAGAATACTTATCTGAATCTTTTGTTTCATTAGAATTTTCTGTTAAACCAACTTAGGATGTGCTTTAAAATGGAGCTTCTCCAGAATGCTTCTTGAGGACAATCCTTCTAAAACTTATTCTTCAAGATTTCTCCAGAAAGCTAAATTGTCTAATTAGTATAATTTGATGAATTTGTCCATGAATACTTCCTTTTGTTTATTGTTATGAAGAGTCTTATAAAGAGGCATGAGGAGGCCTTTGAACATAATATTAATTACTAATAATTTGTTGGAGACTGTCTTGAAAAATTACGTTTTCAAAAGCCCATATTGGTACTTTTATCCTTTAA
>JAKAYH010000088.1 GCA_021826835.1 Thermoplasmata archaeon
TGGCTTGTCCGGGGCCACTAAGGATGAAATCGCTCAAAAAATTTCTCGGGGATACTTTGGGAATTTGTATGGCCCATATCGTCTTATGGAAACAGGTCATTATCCAATGATAACCAAACCACTAGAACTCGCAAATCATCTATTAGAGCTTCCAGAATGTTGATTGAGTCACAAATCCCCCCCTGAGCGGGAAGACCTCTTGCCTTTGCAACGGGATGAGAGCGAATACAAATGTAAAATATATCATAGTAATCTATTTCATATCCTACCGGAAAAGAATTAATTATGAAAGTTGCATTGTTGTTCTATGGTTTCCCATAGAGTCTCTAGGGTTTCTAAATCAGAAACCGTTTCATTGAGCAATAAGGTACAGGAACTAAAATCTAAGGGCATGAAGATTTATAATTTTGGAATTGGTGAGCCAGATTTCACAACCCCTGAGATCATTATTGATTACGCCTTTGTAAAGGCTAAAGCCGGTTTTACCCACTATACCCCCTCTCTAGGGATCACAGAATTAAGAAATAAGATTGCTGTGGAATATTCCAAGCGATACGCTAAGATTTCTTCCAACAATGTTCTCGTCACTCCAACAAAATTCTCAATAAACCTAGCTGTTATGGCTATTTGTGATGATGGCGACGAGATCCTTATTCCGGAGCCATATTATCTTTCTTATCCGGATATTTGTAAATTAAACGGAGTTAAACCAGTTAGCTTTCCCTCCAAAGAAGATTACTCCATCGATTTCAACAATCTTGAAAATCTCATAAACCCAAAGACAAAGGCCATATTGATCTCGAATCCTAGTAATCCCACAGGTAAAGTCTTATCGGAATCGGATATAAGAAAAATTCTTTCAATTTGTGTTAAACACGGCATATACTTCATATGTGACCAAATTTATGAAGATCTGATTTATGAAGGAAAGCTATTCTCTCCAATGATGGTAGATTCCTCTTTAAAAAATACAATAATCTTGTCTGGTTTTTCCAAAAGCTTTGCCATGACAGGTTGGAGAATTGGATTCATGATAGCTTCAGATGATGTAATAGAAGCGGCAGACACATTCCAGCAACAAACAATAACCTGTGCACCGTCAATATCACAGGAGGCAGCCATATTTGCCCTTGATCATTATGAGGAGTCACTGAAGATGAAAAAAGAATTTGAAAGAAGAAGGGGTATAGCAATACGGGAATTGAAGAAAATACCCAAAATAAGTCTTATTGAGCCTGAAGGTGCTTTTTATCTGTTCCCAAAATTCGATCTTCCTATGAATTCAAAAGAACTATGTATGGAACTATTGGAAAAGAAGGGCGTTTCCACAATTCCCGGGTCTGTTTTTGGTGAGCAGGGGGAAATGCATTTTAGATTATCTTATGCTGCATCCGAAGAAGATATCATTAACGGAATAGCAAAAATAGGGGAATATTTTAGTGAGTATCGTTGACGAATTCATCCACGATTATTGTTATATCAGTTCTAATCTCAGTACTCATAATGGTCATAATAGGATATCTTTATACCAGGTTTTATATGAACAAAGACCTCAATTTACTACGTAAAAATGTTGATGAACTCTATAATCGTTTAAATCAGCTTTCAAGCGATCAAAATATAAATCTCAGAAGTGGGAAGTCCAATAGTGTTATTACTGCCAATGAAGGTGCGAATAAAAGCCCATGGGAAACATTATCTGATGATGAGAAAAAAAAGATATCAGTTCATCAATCTATCCTGAGAAAGGTAGCGGATGATATGATCAGGTCCATCGTATCGCCTTGGCCAATTCAGAGTATGGCAAATACGATACCTGCTATGCCCAAAATTGCAGAAAGACCGCTATGGGAAGACCTTGTTAATAATCACGTTACAACCATTGATAAATCATTCGGGGAAAAATTTGACGAATATCAGAGGTTAATAATGGAATATGCCAGGGAACTCCCACTTCTTGCCAGAGAGATCCAACGTTATCTCACACTAAATCCATCTGGAATTGTAAATGATTTTGAATCTAATTCAAAAGTAAGTCCTAGGGAGATAATATACAAAAGAGACCTCCTTTTTACATTAATAAATTTTAGACTCGGCTATATTGATCGTCCGGAAATAAAAACTGAGCAGAAACAGAAAAAGCTATCAAGAACAGGAATAGTTACGACTCTATATTTTGGTAACACTCCTGTCGCAATTATCCCGCAGAGTTTCTCCATAGAATTCAACTCCAGAATCAAAAATATCATTGAATCTCAGGAATCACAGGATAAGTATGAGCTTGAACTTGAGAAGGCAGTTCAATTGAAGGATAAGATAACTTCTTTAAAGGAAGAGTGCACAGAATCCTTAACTGTCTTAATACAATCTGAAACCCTTTATGGCAGATGTAACTTAATATGAAGGAACTTTTCATTTTCCTTAACTATGTTCGTGCATAAAATTGCATATGTGCTTTTTAATTCAAATTGTGAAAAAGAGATAAACAGGATTAGTATTATGCATCAATGAGAGCCTTTGTTGTAGGTAGATTTCAACCTTTTCATAATGGGCATTTGCATGTTATTAAGGAAATTCTCCATGATTATTCCTCAGTGATCATAGGAATAGGGAGCGCACAATATTCTCACACTATGGAGAATCCATTCACAGCCGGTGAAAGGCACTTAATGATTTCAAATTCTCTGGAATCTGCCGGTATACTCAATTTTTATATCATTCCCATAGAAGATGTGAATTCCAATCCTCTTTGGGTAGCGCATGTTGAATCACTGACACCAACATTTCAGGCAATATACAGTAATAATCCTCTTGTGAGGAGACTTTTCAAGGAGAAAGGTTATGACGTCAAAGCAGTTCAATTGACAAACAGGGATGAATGGTCCGGAACCAAAATACGAGAAAGAATGTTAAAAGGACTAAAATGGGAGGATCAGGTACCCATTGAGGTATCAAATATTATAAAAGAGATAAATGGAGTTGAAAGGATACAGGAACTTGCTGAAGACGATGATTAATTTTCATTTTTCGAAAGTATGTTCTCTATAATTTTAAAATCCCCTATTATATGATCAATTATGCAGTATTCGTCAGCCTGATGAGCCACCTCTGGAACTGTTGTTGACCAGACCACCGCATCCATTCCGTTATGCCTGAAAAACGCAGCACAGGTACCACCTCCGATACCAACTATTCTGGGGCTTGAACCCTTAATCTTCCTTATTGATTCAGATAAAATCTTTACGATGTTGGAATCTGGTGAAGTGTTAACAGGTGCCTGTTCCTTCTGCATAAATTCATAGGTAATATGTGCCATACTCTCCCTCTCGAAATCTCTTATGCACTCAGTGATATCATCTATGACATTGTCCAAGTCATACATGGGCAATATCCTGCAATCCATGTATATTGTTTCGACTCCAGGAATTGTATTTACATTATCAACATTCTTTTCATGTTTAGTCGGTTCAAATGTGGAATATGGGTAGTTAAAAACCTCATTCTTTGCTGTATACTTTTCGTGAAGAATTGAATCCAGTTTCAGGATAAATTTCATGGACTCTCTCCCAGCATTAATGGCATTATCGGGTCTGCTTGCATGGTACTGCTTTCCCTTGATTGTAAATTTGATCCAAAGAATACTTTTTTCAGCAACCTCCACATCCAAACCATCCTCCGCTCCGGAATCAGGTACGAGGATAAGATCATCCTTTTTGAAAATACCCTGTTTCAAAAGATATTGGATACCATATACGCTTCCTACCTCCTCATCTGCAACCAGTGCAATCCCGAGGTTATACTTCAGATCCATGTCTTTCATCCTCTTTGCTAATAGAAGTGATAGAAAAACTGCCTGACCATCATCAGATGATCCCCTTCCGTAAATTCGATTTCCTTCAACAGTGGCGGAAAATGGATCCCTGGTCCAAAGATTTCTATCGCCTACTGGTACGGTATCGATATGTGCTATGAGCCAGAATGTTGTTTCTGCACTGCCGATTTTTAGAATGATATTCGGCCTTACTACACCATTTTTATCAGTAGTATCATACCTTTGAAAATCATTTAAACCCATTTCTGAAAATATTTTGCACAATTCATCAGCCCTTGCCGACTCCCCTGTGCCACCCGATTCTGGACTTATGGCTCTAATGGGTAGTATCCTTTTGGCATAACTGATTATTTCTTCTTTCATAAGTTCTTCAGAGGAATTCATAAGGCTTGAATCCTAACCTACACTTAAAATTAACTACAACTTTTTAGTGCCATTATACGATAAATAAGATTATTTTATGAAATGGAAAAACAATTTATCAAGGAGGGTATCAACTATGGAAATTAATGGCTGAAGATGAGGGTATTACAGTAAAGAAATCTGAGAATTTTTCAGAATGGTATGTACAGGCAATAATCAAATCGGAATTTTTTGATTATGGTGATATCTCTGGAACGACTATATTCAGGCCGGACGGCTTTTTTATTTGGGAAAAAATTCACGACTACGTGGATGCACTTTTTAAGGATGCAGGGATTACCAATACTTACTTTCCATTGCTCATACCTAAAAAATTTCTGGAGAAGGAAAAGGAGCATATTGAGGGTTTTTCCCCTGAGGTGGCGTGGGTAACAAGGGCAGGTCAATCAAAGCTTGAAGAGGAACTTGCCATAAGACCAACATCAGAGACCATAATGTATCCTGCTTTTTCTAGATGGATAAGATCCTGGAGAGATTTACCTTACAGATATAACCAATGGAATAATGTTGTAAGATGGGAGTTCAAACATCCGACTCCACTTCTTAGAAATCGGGAATTTTTATGGAACGAAGGTCATTCGGTTTTTGCAGACGAAGACTCAGCTAATCTTGAGAAGGATCAAATTCTTGGAATTTATGAAAAAACCCTAACGGATTTACTTTGCCTGAAGGGTATTAGGGGAAGAAAAACTGAATCTGAAAAATTTGCGGGGGGTTTGGCCTCATTCAGCTTTGAATTTCTCCTTCCCGATGGTAAGACTGTCCAGGGACCGGATTTTCATCATGACGGAACAAATTTTGCAAAAGCGTTCGATATAACATTTCTAAACAGGGATGGGGAAAAAGCCTATGTCTACCAGAACACATATGCAATATCAACAAGAATGATCGGAGTTTTGCTTGCGGTTCATGGAGATGACAAGGGACTCATAATTCCTCCAGGTCTTTCAAGATATGAAGTGGTAATAGTGCCGATTTTCAACGAGAAAACAAAGACAGAGGTTCTGGAATATGCATCCGGCATTGCAAAAATTCTTAAGCCTAAATTTAGAACATATCTTGATGATAGGTTGGAATATACTCCCGGATGGAAGTATAATCATTGGGAACTTAAAGGTATACCAATTAGATTAGAGATTGGAGCCCGCGAAGTAAAAAGTTCTAAATTAACTTACGTAAGGAGAGATACTCTGGAAAAAGGAACAGTAAATGGAGAAAATGCAGAAATGGAATTGGGGAACATCCTTATGGCAATTAAAGAAAATCTCCTGAGGCGTTCGTCAGAGTTTCTAGATTCTCATATAATCAAGGTCAGTGATATTAATAAAGTTAAGGACATAATTGCTGGTGGAAATATAGTTCAGGTGCACTGGTGTGGAAATATTACCTGCGAGGATAAAATTAAGGAAGTCTCTGGAGGGAAGAGCACAAATATACCATCCAACTCTCATGCGGAGCCTGAGTCGACTTGCATTTATTGTGGAAATAAAGCCAAATTTGTGGTGAATTTTGGGAAGTCCTACTGAGTTCGATTAAATTGATAGAGCGGAATTATCTTGCTGTCTTTGATATGGATGGAGTATTAACAACGAACAGGAGTAGCTGGAGAATTATTCATGAGACGCTTGGAACAGACAACAGAATTAATTACGAATTCTATCTAAATGGAAAGATCAGTTACAGAGAATTCATGTTAAGGGATATAAATGACTGGCTTAAGGCGAAACCTGACATAACGGAAGAATTTATCCTATCAATCGTAAGAAAGATAGAGTTAAGGGACGGGTTAATCTATTTTATGAATCGCTTAAAGCACTTTGGATTTAGGACTGCCATAGTATCCGGGGGACTTTATATGCTGGCTCAATTAATAAATGAACAAATTTCTTTCGATGAAATCATGGCAAATCAGCTCCTCTTTGATAAGTCTGGCCGTCTCCTAAGAGATGGAAATATAATGGTTGTCCCCACAGAAAAGGGTAGAAATGTAAGGGCGCTTCAGAATAAATATTCCATACCAAGAGAAAGAACAGTGGCTATTGGTGACACAAAAAATGATTTCTCAATGTTTACTGAATCCTATTATTCTATTCTTTTGAATCCAGAGGACAACGCTGAAAATCCATATGGAAAGACTGTTATTTCGCATAGCTTGAGAGGGTTGGATGAAGATATTATATTAGCCTTTGGAATTAAATAAACATGGTTATGAAGAAATATGATAATAATATGAGCAATCACAAGAATCAAACCTTACATATATGTTTTATACGTAAGGTAATTTAAGTTCAGGGATTATTGATGAAGCGCATAGACCTCACCCAGTCTGAAGGGCACATTCCAATGGGAGTTGGATGTATAGACTCATTATTGAACGGCGGATTGGAAAGGGGAGTCCTAACAGAAATATTTGGTGAGGGTGGTAGCGGTAAGACAAATTTTGCCATGCACTTTGCAATATCGGTACTCAATTCAGGGAAAAGTGTAATTTATATCGATACCGAGGGGTTTTCAGTTGAGAGATTTATGCAAATAGCGGGCGGAAACAGAGATGTAACCAAAAAATTATTTCTCTATAGGGTAACTAGCCTTGAGGATCAGGAGGTTGCACTTTTAAAATCACAAAAAATGATTGAAAAGGATTCAGATTTTGATATGCTCATTATAGATTCATTTACGGAGCACTTCAGAGCCGAGAGGGATGATAAAAGTAACCGCCCACCATCAATGCAGAAGCAACTTTCAATAATCACCTCCGTAGCATCTGAGCATAATATTCCTGTCCTCATAACAAATCAGATCTATATGGATGTAGATAGCGGCAATTTCCAAGCATACGGAGGATATTTTCTCAACCATTCTGTTAAGACTATTTTAACATTGGAGAAAATTGAGCCCGGAAAAAGATTATTGAGAATAGTAAAGCACAGGTCAATTCAAGAAGGTTTATCTTGCCAGTTCTACCTCTTAAATATTGGTATAGCATGTAATCCATGAAATGGGCGTTGATATATCGGATATTGTTATTAAGCACGAAACTAAATTGAGTAATTTTTCCGGGAGTCTTGTATCTGTTGATGCATTCAATGTAATTTATCAGTTCCTAAGCAGTATCAGGCAGAATGACGGATCACCCCTGACCGATTTAAATGGAAATGTTACATCACATCTGTCAGGAATATTCTATAGAACAATATCTCTTATGAATGAAGGTATAAAGCCCATCTATGTTTTTGACGGAAAGCCATCAGCTCTTAAACAGAGGACTATCAGTGAAAGACGATTAATGAAAGAAAAGGCTAAGATTAATCTGGAAGAAGCAATAGAAAAGGGAGATATTGAAAAAATTGCCTCGTTGAGAAGGTCTATCAATTATATAACTCCGGAAATTGTTGAAGATTGTAAAAAATTATTGGGTTATATGGGAATTCCATTCGTTCAGGCAATCACAGAGGGAGAAGCTCAGGCATCTTTTATGAGCTCTGCCAATATTGTCCAGGGTGTCATTTCGCAAGATTATGATTGTCTCTTATTCGGTGCCAGAAAGGTTTTGAGAAATTTTACTCTATATGGGAGGAGAAGAATATCAAGCAGGAATATTTATGTCTCTGTAAACCCGGAATATATTGAATTGGAAGAAACATTAACTTCATTAGGAATTTCGAGGGAGAAATTGATTGACATTGCCAT
>JAKAYH010000089.1 GCA_021826835.1 Thermoplasmata archaeon
AGATCCCTCCAGTTCATGAGAAATGACGGGTCCATGAGATCCTCAATTCTATTCACAAGAGATCTGTTGTATCTGTCATACCTTCTGTCAGAACCGATCCAATACCTTCTTGTGCCTCTATTCCCTGCAGCAGTGATTGGTTTTGGTGTCATACAAACCAATCACTCCCCTGTATTTCATTATACAGGGGAATTATGCAACACACTTTATGCAACTTATACAAATTCAATAACTTATGAGTTATTCATTTTGTTAACTTTTATGGTAAAACCTAAGGGAGTTTAATTAAACTTTATCTGGACCCATATGGCCAATCTTGAAATGTGATATGAAAAACGCTAAGTTTCGTCACGAACTTAACAATGGAATTGAGAGCTATTGTGAGATCTTCAGAAAAGTTCCAGATGAGAGTACTCAGGCCTGGTTACTTTGAAATCACGAGAGATGCAATAGACCTGATACCAGGAGAATGTGCATTTCTTTACTCCTGACTGGAATGAGATATGCCGAGCTCGATAGACTGATGGAATATCTGGAATGGATCGATGGGAAATTCATTTACCTTCATAGAGGAAACATGCTGAAGGTGAAAGTAAAGCAGAGGGAGGGGGCAATCAGATTATCGGATATGGGAAAGATCCTTCTGCATAATTTGATCCAGATTCATTATCTGTTACCTGAACTGCCCGCGATGGACATGAAACTCAGTAGTTTATGGATACGAATCCTGAAAGTAAATCCTGTCTATAACAACACATTCAGGAAAATCTGGGACCCATGGCCTGTGTTTTATTATCCCGATAAGGCACTTCAGATTGCGACGAACTAGGGGCACATAGCCACAACTCAATTTGAGCATTACCTGAACATACCATTTGAGGAAAATGACGGGAAAGCAATGAGGAAATGGGTGGAGGGATAGATACAGATTTATAGCCAAAATGTTAGTTAAGTTTAAATAAGACCTGCACATATCTATGAAGAATGAATGATATTGATTCTTTAAATGCCCCTGTTGAAGGTAAAATAAGTCTGAATTTTAGCCTGCCCGAAAGATACTCAGAACTTTCTCCTCTCGATAAAAGGGAAGCATTGAAAACCGCGATTTTGGCGTTGTTGAAATTTAGGGGGATTACAGGTGTTTCACGATCCGAGTTAAAAGCCAATATAGATCCTAAAGGAATAGTCAATTACAATACTTGGGATAAAGCGTTGGATTATCTCTCTACTACACAACAGATTTACGTTGATTCTGGCCCGGGAAGCAGAGACCCAGTTTATTACCCAAATGGCAGAATGGCGCACCCAATGCTCCAAAAGATGCTTGAGACCCTTTTGCATAAATACATTGTAAGAGCATATGACACCAGATTTGGGAAAACCATCACTATTACGCAATACTCCAAGACCGTCAGCGGAGAAGAAATTCCCGTTGCAGGAATACGACTGGACTGGCAATACTTGGAAGCTTTCATATCAATGCTTAATGATGAACGCAGAGCGCTGGGAGAACGGGGTTTGATAGGGAATGATAAAGAATGATTAGGTTTGAAGAAACAGCATATCGACCAGAGGCGGGGATCAGATTCGGAAAATTATACCTAGACGAGGAAGAATATTACGATGTTCCAGCTTTCGCCCCTCTACCAGTAAAAACATACGATGTAGATGTCATTAGCAGGCTCAAGTCTGATGGAGTGAAAATGCCAATTATTGTAGCTCCTCTCAGATTACGGAATTCTATTAAAGGAATGTCAGCCACCGCATCCATATTTGCTGAAGAGACTAAAATAGGAGAGGTTATAGGTCAAAAACGGATGCTTCTTATACCCGATATAGAATCAGAGGCTTTTTCTGTTAACGTAACGGCTAGAGATTTTTACGTTGAAGAGAAATCAATTCCTGACCAGGTGAAAAATCTTCTATTATCAACCGGACTTACCTACTATGAGAATGAATATACGGGAAAAAAGAACTACGAATACCTGAAGAAATGGGAAGAATTCAGGAGAGATTATGGCCTTTCTTCGTTAAGAAATTACGAAGAAAAAATCCAATCAGAACTGGGATCACCCATATTTTTTGCTCCCACACCTTTGATTCGGGTCGCTAACAATAGTCTTGGAAAGGCATTCCAATATGGAACGGAAATGCTTCTTACAACTCAGAAACAAACTTTTAAAGGCTTGGGGGTGCATCTCCTTTTGCACAGTGAAATATTTGGGCAAGATGATGCTGCTCAAGAATTAAGGACGGATTTGATAAAGAAGATATACTCGCTGAAGAGTCATTCTAATACAGGGTTCTCCTCATTCCCATTTATATCGATAAAGGTGTACGACCCTAAGGACAATCTATTAAAAAATTCTCAAGCTAGCATATACCGGAAGAATTTTAGCTCTACCGTTGTATCGATATCAGAGAATGTCAGAGAAATGAATGGTTTCTTGGTTATTCACAACATGGGAAGATGGAGTTTAGGGGGCGTCGACTCTGGGGCAGATTTGGTATCATTTAGGTCAGATGGCAAGCCATTTGAAATAGACAATTTTTATCATAGAAGGAAAAAAACTATTGATTTGAAAGAGAAGACGAAAATCAGAATAGAACCAAAAACTCTGAGAAAGGATTCTTTTGTTCCACCATTTGACCCAGAAAAGCTAATTGATGGGGAGCTTCCTAGCTTCAAAGCTTCATGGAACAAGAACCGATATTTCAAACACCCTCCTCACGTTCAACCACAGCCCTGGTGGGCCTTTAGTAATAGAAATGATCGATGGGAGTATAGAGCACGGGTAATAATTGATTCATTTATGGAACTCGATAGAGAGATAAGAGAAATGGCCAAAAGTGAGGTTCCGGTTTACGAATCAGTTAGATCGAGGATAGATAGAATGGGAGAGCAAGACCCGATGGTGGATCTTTGTCCATCATATTGGTACAGAAACTGACATTAATCCCCTACTTGTTTATCCTCCAATCTGAGACTTTTCTTTATTTTCTCAATTAAAGGAGTACTCATAACGGTGCCCGAAAAACTACCCATGAAAACTTACTGGTTTATTTATATACACCATACACATTATTTTAGTGCCCAGAATGGATCTCTTTGTTAGGTATTTCATTCTTTGTTTTATTCTTCTATGTAACCATTTTCTCCAAGTCGGAAAATTAGATCAAAATTCTTAATAAACTCACTCTCTGTTTTAATGAAACCATACACCTTGGCAAGAAGGTCGTCTATTTCAACTATTCTTGAGTATGACCATTTCGGTATTATCTACTTTATTTTAATGGCGTATCCACCTTTTATAATATTTGCATTGATTTGGCTATTAAGGTAATAGTCATTCATCGTCTCAAAGCCCAAATACCAGGATTTTTACTTCATTTTTCCATGATCCCTATAGGACCTGACTTCATATAGATAAGCCCTGCCGTTCTCAGCCATCCTCCGAACACGAGTTAATGTAATGACAATCGAATTACAACATACATAAATCTTTGCTAAAAACTCCCACAAAAATACTGCATCAAACAAGGAATGTAGTGTTAAGAAAGGGCGAAGTCAGGATCAAAAAAGCGTTATCTTAACAATAATCATCAGTGCCATAACTACAGGAATATGGCCTCTTTCGAGTGGCCAGCATAACGTAATACAGCCTTAACAGTACTCAACATAAGTCTACTTGCTGATTTTGGCATTTATACTGGATGTTGTGACATTATCTATATGGATTAATAGATTACGAGTTAAAATTTTATATAGCAACGCTAATAATTCAACGGGAAGATTTCGTTAGAACCCTTTTCAATACTTTTTAATTCTTAGTGAGAACAAAATTTTGGATGTGAAACTTAAAAATAGTAACCCTACTCAAGAGTGCTTACAGTTCAATGTTGTAACATTTAACTTAAGAATTTATACCCAAATGTGCTATAATTGATTGAAATATCACGTGTATCGAGCCGAGGCCAATTTCTCGGGATTGCGGTACGGTGGCATTAAAGATAAATTCCGGCGAAATACTCGAACAATAGTAGAAAGACGGCAAATTCCCGTTAATAAAATGGGTTAAGATCGTAAGGATTCTTGGCAGTCTCCGAGGTTCATTATTCCCTATATACCTAAAAACTTTCTATGAAGAATATTACAGGCACATCGAAGCAAACTATTGGCGCTATATAATTATAATAGAAACAGCAATAATGGAGTGAATCGCAACGAGACTCCATTAGCAATAGAATTTTTGTCGCAATATATGCTTTTGAACTTAGAAATATCTTGTTCTATTGAGCATTTATAGGTTTTATCCATTTTATCTGCCATTTTTATAAAGGTTTGCAGAAATTCAGCCATGGCACATGTTATTCTCCCTATGTCCCAAATCATTTTGTTTTGAATTTTTAGTTTTCTAGCTCCGGTTAGGTGTGATATCTGCTTGTTTATTCTAGTATCAATTTCCTTGATGCTTAAGTTGGCCAGCTTATCTATGCCCTTTGAAGATTGCCGGTCACAGTTAGCACTGCAGAACTGTCCTGCCGTAATGTCGTCTTTACGAGGAACTTCCCACAGAAAATCTTTGAGATTTCTAAGGTGCACCAGATAACTCTCTAGCACTGAATTCTGTAAAACTACACCGAATAAACAAGAAGCGCTCATTCTCTTTGAGTGCAGAAGTATTTCAGCAGTATTCAAGAACATCTTAATCTCGTACAAGAGGTGGTGTTCCGGAAGGTCAGGTCTCGATAGCATTCATCTCACTCTTATTCCATTGTCGAGTCAACTGAATGATACTGCCCCGTGTACAAATATAAACTGATTTCATTATCTACCATATCTCCTCCCCTCTTCATCTGCCATTAAACCCAGCTGATGCAACAATGGAGAATATATCTTTGCCTTCGTATATGCTTTGAAGCACGCCCTTAAACATGAATGCTGCAGCCAGACCGGTCTTCTCCTGAATCATAATCAGTTCCATGACCTTCGCTATAAACTCAACGGAATACTCTCCGTATTTGTCCAAATCGTAGAATTTTGACAAATATTCATCTCCACTGTATCTCAATAAACATTCCTGCTGTTCTTCTTTATTACTGAATGGCATAACTTTATCCCACATGGAAAGAAGGTAATAGACAAACGTCTTGGTCAAGTTCGGGTCGTGCTCCTTCTTTATAAGAAGGTCAATTGCCCAATGCAAGTGCTTTGGTGTCCTGATTTGCTTTCCAGGTTCTCTGTATTTTACGATTATGTCAAGGTCAGGATTCTCCCCTCTGGAGCCCTGGAATACACCAATGACTGTCCCGTTCTCCAACCTGAATTCCTTGAATGCGGTTATATATTCACCGCTTCCGTCCCTTTTGGAAATTTCCATATGAGTTCAACAAAGATTTAAATAAATTATTTGTTCTTCATAAGTGGATATAAATGAACATTAGTAGTGAGAGATGGTGATATGTCAAAGGTATCCCTTAATATAACTGTAGATAGGGATGTTTTATCCCGATTCAAGGAACTCTGCGGAAGCATGGATATCAAGGTATCCACAAAGGTCAATTCGCTGATGAAAGAGTGGATCAGCAGAAATGGAGAGGATAAAGAATGAAGCATATAATCTATACAGGAGACAGTCTAGAGATTCTTAAGACCATACCAGACAACTCTGTGGATCTTATTTTTGCTGACCCCCCCTATGGATTGTCCAAGAAAAAGGGGTTAGGATGGAAGTACAGCAAGCACATAACATTACAGGAGACATGGGACATTTTCACAAAGGATGAACTGTTTGAATTTAATCTCTTCTGGCTAACCGAAAGCATGAGAGTACTAAAACAAGGAGGGAGCATATGGGTGTGCGGTTCGTTCCATAACATTTACCAGATCGGCTTCATTCTTCTGCACTTGGATACAAAGATAAACAACAGCATTGTATGGTTCAAACCGAATGCACAGCCTAACATTACAAGGAGGATGTTTACCGAGAGCACAGAACATTTGATATGGGCCGTGAAGAATCACTCCAAGACCAAGTGGGTATTCAACTATGATGTCGTGCGTGCGATGAATGATGGAAAGCAGATGAGGAACATGTGGGAAATACCTCTAACTCCAAAGAGCGAAAAATGGGCAGGTGATCACCCCACACAGAAGCCTTTTGAACTTCTGAAGCGTATTATCCTAGCATGCACAAATGAAAGAGATTATGTCCTGGACCCGTTTCTCGGCTCAGGTACAACCTCTGTGGTGGCAGAATATTACGGCAGGAATTCCATAGGAATAGAAAAGAACCCAGAGTATTTACCAATAATTAAGAAACGTATGAAAACTACCCAGGGTACTATAGACCGCGGTAAGCCAGAAATAACTTACCTGTAGGAGATGAAATTAATCTGTGCTTGCTGATGGAACAGAAATCGTCCTCTATTCATCCCTCTGTGCTTGCTGCGTCTAAATTGCACCCTCTAAGGTAATGGCGTTCAGTTACTTCTAAGCAAGTGCCATATTATTGACAAATACAGTAAGCACAATAAAACAAAACGCTGAATTATAAAGGAACGAAAGTGTAATTTATAGAAATGATGTTGCATCCATATGAAATCGCAAGACTTCTATTATTTGTATAGGAAACACTTCCATCAGAAACGCAATGGAAAGGACCTATGGATCTATTCTGGAACTGGTAAGACCAATTCAAGAAACAATTTACTGAAGTAAT
This sequence comes from Thermoplasmata archaeon, assembly GCA_021826835.1. Next base: position 6,723 of record JAKAYH010000089.1, read on the forward strand.
TGAAAATGTGCTTTTAAACATGAGTAAAGAAGCAGGATTGACAGATCTAAAGGAGGGAGTGATAGTAAATGTTAGGCCGGGTCATCATTGGGAAAAGAGTGACGACGACGTGTTCATTGAACATGAAAATGAGTTCAATACAGTATTTGAAAATGAAGTAAACAACTTGCTAAACTGTGAGGGATCACTTAGATATCTGATATGTAAAGAGACAAAGTTGGAAAAAAGGCAGGAATTGAGAAAACATATAACTATGAAGCTAAAGATTAAGAAGGCTGGCAAGAACTCCGAGTTTCTCTTAATTCTTGGCACTGAGACAGATATGAACCACTACAACGCTTGGGGTGCTTACTCATATTATCTTAGATTTGAGGAAATAAAATTGTCAACATTTAGTTGATTTTCCCATAAATCCAGTGTTGAAGCGAAAGCATGAAATCCCATTTAAACATATCATTACATGGGGTTGATATGGATGCCGTCCTTAAGTCCTCTGTAAATATGGCCAGTTTTTTGCCTCCAAACCGACCATCACTTTAAATCTCTCTTTCTAAACGTATTTAGGTATTTCTGCCCTATCTTTTGATATTATTTGTATAGGATAATGAAACTGAATTAAGAAACATCTGGAAATTCAATACACAACATTTACACATATGCGACGGAACTAATCAGACATAGCGTTTAAATATACGCTGTATCAAAAATACTCGACCAACAAGACCAGGAGACGACATAGATTTACGGCCACCTCAACCAGGGCGAGGTCATCAACGAAATCAGGGGCAAAGTGAAAAAGCGATTTTTTCTAGCGGAGGAAGTGAAATGCTGAAACCGCGCATCGCGAACCTGGAAGTACGCCGCGGGAGAGATTCGAACTCCCGATCCACAAGGGAACCAGATCTCAAGTCTGGCGCCGTACCACTGGGCCACCGCGGCTTTGGTTTTTATTCATCCTGTATATTTCTCTTCTTCCGCAAGTGCTATTTGTTTAATTTATCTTTTCTGCCTTTTTATCAGAATAATGGAAATCATTAAATTTTTCAAAGATTAACTCGTCCACGAAACCATGATCCCGGATGAAAGCCTGTTTGTGAAAACGCCCGCATTCACTGAAACCATTCTTAATCAATGCCTTTGCAGAAGCTTTGTTTGGTTCGAAAACTGATGATGTAAGCTTCCTCATATTCATGG
>JAKAYH010000090.1 GCA_021826835.1 Thermoplasmata archaeon
CTGATCGGATGACATTCCTATAACCTGTTTCTCCTTATTCTCCACTTTTGCTTCCTTTGGAGCGTATCTGGCAAGCACTGACTCGAATTCTTTCCTCGAAATGTAATTTAGATTTACCATTTTCACTAGTAGAACTGCCTTGCTTACCTTATATCTCTTTGATATGGTATTTAAGGTATCAGTCTCAGTGAGATTATTTTTGTTTCTGTTGAATAAATCAATTGAGGCACTATTTGGCAATAAAAAAGACGATGAGAAAGAGTTGCACCAAGCCTCGATTTTGTTTCTAGCTTCCAAAGCTTCCTCTGGAATGTCTATTACGGTTTCCCCTAGGATAATGTGTCCTAACTCATGCATGAGAGTGAATAATCTCGCTTCGATGCTATCCTTTGAGTTTATGACTATGATGTTAGGGGTTTCATCTGCTAAGGCAAATCCTCTAGCATCTTCAATAGGCATAGAAAACTGGAAAACAAGAATGTTATAGTCTTCAAGAATGTCCCTTAAATATCCAAGCATTTTGTAGGCATCTCTAAACATCCTTTGCTTTTCAATATCAAGCTTCAAAATCTTACGGTACTCTGAAGCAATGAATTCAAAGTTATCTGTGGATTTTGCCTTTTTGATTTCAGCATTTGTAGTATAATCGATATTCAGAGACAGCACCTTACTTAGAGTCTGAAGACCCCTAGCTCTTCTAATGGCGAGGATTGTTTTATGGTTGAATTTGTTAGTTTTATTTGGTAGGAATCTATAGTCCTTAGGCATTGGGATTTCATTCTTTGGTTTCGATAGAAAGAATGACGCAATTGGTCTTTTGTAGATTTCCGAAAGTATATGCAATTGCCTCATAGTTGGGCTTCTTTTTCCAGATTCTAGGTCCCTGACCACTTCCACAGTTCTTCCCAGTCTCTTGGCAACTTCCTCTATTTCCCAACCAGAACTTGTTCTAAGCCAACTTAAGACCTCAGGAACCACTTCAACTGTAAAGGCCTTGGCCATTCTAATCCCTCAAGCTTCTGGCTTTGTCTATTCTCTGCTTCACTAACTCGCAAACTGACCAGTATACTTCCTTCCTCTCATCCTGAGTAAGCTCCAATCTATCAAATATAATGTTGTCTAATTCAGCTCTGTCTCTGAGGGGTTTTGGTTCTTGCTCTCGAACTGGCTTATTAGGATCGATACCGAGTTCTTCAAAAACAGTACCTATTTCTCTGTTTAAGAATGGCGTAAATTTATCCAAGTCTATTTTGATTTTTTTTGGATCAGGTATAATAAATTCTGCCATAGTGTACGTGCCGTGAGCTAGAACACCTCCACCCAAACTAGGGTTTTTAAATACTTCAAGAGAAAGAGATGTAAAAGTTGAATTTAAGAGTAAAACCAGCGTCTTTTCTTCAAATTCCTCAGTTTTAGGTACTATTCTAAAAAACCTATGCGAAATTATTTGGTTTGGATTATAATTTATTAAATGGCCAGTACCCTGGTAACAAGCCATAATAATTTTTTTACCGTCATAGGCCTGTTTAGATAGCTCTGTCTTGAATCCTTTTTTCTTTCCGAATTTAATATATTCGTAAGCTTTACTATTCTTAATGTCTGAATCGGATATATTTTGAGGGATTCTGAATAATGTTGAGCCAAAAGTCCCCTTTATCAATATCGATTTTATTTCTCTAGGCGATTCTAAAAATTCTGCAAGAAAGGTTTTTTCCACATCAAAAATGCTCTCATCAATTCTAGTTTTAATTTCACATAAATTACCCACGCATTTCTTAACGGACACGAAAAAGAACTTATCTGAGCCAAGAGTGTTAAGATATGTTTGTATGGTTGCCACATCCTTTAGTCGTATAATCTTTTCTTTAGATTCGTTCTGTATATCTATTAAGATATCTGGGATTCTAAGATATCTTCCTCCCCACATTGTTCCAAAATAATGTCTATTGTCACCTAAACCTTCTTCGTATAGATCTTGTTGACTAATGCTATAAACTCTTAGATCAGTAGTTTTTAAGAAACTATTAGACATCTCTATTTTGAGTAGGTTTGTGGTATCCACACATTCTTCGAAAGGTTTCTTAAACGTCACAAACTTTGCTAAATTCTTTATTTTTGACCACTTTATCTCATACCCACCATTTAGTCCGGAGATCAATGTACCTAAATCGCTTTGTTTAATTTCAGGGGCTCCGAACAGTGCGATTATTGTATTTACATCAGCATGGGCAAAACTTTTCTTTGCCATGTTATCATAGATTGCAATAATTGGAACATATTTTAACAGAAATTCTTGCAAAGCCCGCCCGTATTCTACGTCTAACCATGAATTCGAAGTAATGAAACAGAAAGTTCCATTATCGTTTACTAAGCCTAGACCATGAAAATAAAAGAATAAATAATAATCACTATTTTTATTTACATTAAGGGCAATGTTTGGGTATACCGATTTCGCAGATTGAATTAATTTATATTTATATTCTCTTTTTGAATCTAGGGTAACCTCCGCTTTTGTTTGATTCGGAGGGGATATTTTTTGATATCTAACATATGGTGGGTTTCCAATAACAATATCAAATCCTTTCTTGTCTGCAAAAATCTCAGCGAAATCAATGTCCCACACGAAAGGCTTCTTGTCAGGATCCTTTAGATATTGTTTCACGCTCTTTAGTTTGTCAATTTCTTTATTGTTGGTTTTAATTTTCTCTTCGTTTTCCTTGACTTTTCTTTGATCAGTTATGTACTCTCCAGATAATGTGATCTGAGAGTTGGCCATTTTTTTGTTGTTTTCAAAAATCTGAATGTCCGCTTCGAGACTTTCAACTCTTTCATCTATGATATCTTCAAAAAGTCTTATCTCCTCTATCCTAACCTCTTCTGGATTCTTAAATTTCGCTGTTGGTGAATTCTCAAAGTATTTCCTCTTTTCCTGCTTTAGTTCTTCAAGTTTCTTTTTTAGATAGGGTTTCAAATTGTTAGTTCTTAAATTGAAACTAATCCCACCAATTTCCTGAACTAGGGAATCGCCGACTCTTAGGTTAAGGTTCAGGTTTGGAAGTAGTGGGTGCTGCCTTAATTCAGCCCTTTTGAACTCTGTTTCTACAATAATCTGTAGCCAGAGTCTTAATTCAGCTGCGTGTATTGCCCAGGGCATTACATCTACGCCATAGAGAGAGTATTGAATTATCCTGTTCTTCAGTGCAAAATCAGACAAACTACTATTCCTTGTGTGTTTGAATATCATGCTGTATAAATCGTAAACAACGTTGAGCATACCAACCAAGAATGCTCCTGAACCACAAGCTGGGTCCACTACTGAAAGGTTGTTTAGGGAGTCTTCCATTTGTCTCCAATATTCATTCTTTGTAAACCAACCCTCTATTTTTTCTCTCTCATCTGGGGGGTCAAAAACGAGATGATATATTTCTTCCTTCGGTAAATCTGACATATTCTTAGATAAGTATTCAACCAAACTTCTCCTGCACATAAAGTCAACTTCCACTCTTGGTGTGTAAAATATACCCCACTTTTTTTTAAGGTCTTCTAATGGATTGTATATATCTTCTGCAACATTAGCAAGAGACTCATACACATAGCCTATCATTTGAGGGTCAACTGCCACTTCTGACTCTAGTGGCATATCCTCTTTAATTGTGAAATTATAGGATTCAAAGAATTCAAGAATTTTCTGGAACATCTTGTCTGTTATAAGAATCTTAAGATTGTCTAGACCATTTTCTCTAAAAAGACCTCCGTTGAGATATGGTGCATTAGAAAGTGTTCTCTCGACATCGTCTGGCATTCCTATAATTTCGTTTCCCCTGTTGTTAAATGCCTTTAGAAATACCTGCTTGAGCCATTTTTCATAAAATTCATTTGAATTGTATTTTCCAAGTTCTCTGTATTTTGACCATAGCCAATTAACAAATTTTTGTTCTTCTAACCAATCTTTCTTTGAAATGAAATAAATGAACATGATCCTGTTCAAGAACTGAAGCGTAAACTCATGGGATTCCTTGTTTGAAATTCCCTGTTTCTGCAACCCTTTTCTTAGTTCAAAGAACACCTCTTTATAGTCATCAAAAAATGCCTTTGTAACTCTTTCCACGCTGAAGGCTTCTTTCCAGTTTTTCCAAACCTCTCTCCAAGTGGCTTTGTCTTCATACTTCAGATTTGTTAATGTCCCTATTACACTATAATAGGCCTTCTTTGTCTTAATATCCTCCTTATTAACATTGAGCTTGGTCAGTTTTAGCTTATGTTGTCCAACTTCTGCTTTCTCTTTATTTGGAAAAACCAGAGTAATTTCATTGTAGTTGATTGTAAAAACAAGAAGGTACTGTATATATTGCTTATCAAACGTGTTTGTGACAGATCTAATGAAAGATTGGGCTAATGTTGACGTTTCTAAAAGAAAAACTGGCAGCTTCTCATCCACATTTAAGATGGAATAGATCTCATTAATTCTTTCATTATCCTCTTTCTTGAAATCGAATGTAGATTTCTTCCTTTTAGAAGAGGGATTTAGTACTGAACCTTCTGGATATCCAAGAATTCTGAAGAGGTCAAACACACCATTAGCGCCATTAATCATAAGAATTTGGTTGTACACGCTTTCCTTTAAAGTAGTATCGTTTTCCATTTCATAGCCTCTTTCTCGTTTCCACAGATATAATAGACTCATCTGATAATAATATTTGTGGCTCCATGGGGTAGCATCACCTATTTTCCATTTGAACAGTGTTATAAGGCAAATGTCTTGCAAATAATTGACGTTCTGGAATAATACTAACTTGCTTATGACTCTGAGCAAAAATGACTAGATATTGAAAATTCGGCATAAACCATGTTAAGATCCTAATTCTTGATCAGCGCTGCCAGTATCTGTATGGTTAGGTCCCAAAGATTATTGAGTATTTTACCTGTGTTCGCAACACTGGTGTACTTAGTTAGCTTCTGACTTTTTACTACAACAATTAGATGACCTTTATTCTGATCCTTGCATCAATTCTGTATTATAGTACGAAAAGTGAATACAGTAAAGTGGTGACTGATTATAATAATCATTGTGCCTTCCATGACCTTTACTTTCATTATCTTTGGAAGCTCCCCAGTGATGTACTAACAACTGATGTTATATGACCCTGTTGAAGCAAATTGTATTATACACTAATCCCTACATTTATTGTGTTAGTATACTTCTGCGTTAAAAGGATTAAATTGAGTTTAGGTTGCCTGATTATGTAATAAAAGAAGTGGTAATCCTGTAGAAAGCCAACCTCATCCAGTACCACAACAGATATTCCTAAAAGCATCTCACCGGATCTTTTTTTTCACCTTCTCCTCCTCATGTCCCTTGCCTAAAAGATTGGCTATTTTTTGATAGATTTTTTCTGGATGCAGGATTTACCAGCAAAAACTAATTTCATGACTCTATTGGCATTGACTTTTTTATCTATTAAGTGTGAAAAGACATGAATTCTGTATATTGTATCCTCATTTATTCTTGATCCGATATTTAAAACTATATTTTTCAAAAAGCATACTGCGAAATTTGATTAAAGTATCGTAAAACCCATTACAAACTTGAAATGTAGAACACAAAACTGTGAATTTAGATGGATGGTTAATGGTCAAAATTAGTAGTGGGAAACAGTTCGTGTTAAATTCTACGGCAAAGTTCTGTGTAATATTGATTGTATATGATTTTTTCATGACGTCCTCTTCTACCTTTTTTGATTTCTATTCCATACATTAGAGACAAAATTCAGAATAACCTAAACTTCATCAGTTTCATTATATGATCAACAAGTTTTTGTTACATTTTCTTCTATAATCCTGATCCAACCCATAATATATGTCGGGAAAGTCTATCAACAGTGGTTAAATTAAATCTAAAAGAAATATTATTTATCTAAGCAAATTAAAAATGTTTCTTTTTATTCATATGGGGTTTAATCATTCGGATTACAACAGAAGTTATTGCCTCTGAAATAGCATGAGCTATTGTTTTACTTTTTGGTAAAACTTATTCATGTGCCTAACATTGTAATATCATGATAAAGGTCCCCATGGTGAATACTCCAAATCTCCTTAAGGAGCTTCTTGCTTAATTCATGCCTCTTTTTGAGAGGAAACAGTTCAACGTCAATTGTATTGCTATAACGCCTTATCGCACCAAAGTCTAAGATACAATCAATTATATAACTTTCATTAGTAGAAATATTAACATTAAAATCAATTATAGAAAATTTTTGTAGATCCACTAAAACATAGAAAATATCAGGCTAAATTCAGCATAGAAATAGTTATATATTAATACAAAATTCAATTTCATGGTAGTGAATAGTATTAAAATAGAGATAAAAGACGAACTTAAACTCCATGAAGAGTTTAGGGCCAAGATGAAGAAAAAAGGGATACGAAAACCAGTCTTTGAGATGAAAAAAGGAGATAGCTATAGTAGGTCCAGCAAAAAATGGGTCAAAAGATCATATGTAATTGACAGGGGAAAGAATACTTATTGTGAAGTTGTATACACTGATGATGGAAGAATAATCCATGCGAACTCCGAACCACTAAGTGAACATGTGAAACATGGGGATGCAAAAAAGGAGATATTCGTTGATGAGCACTCTTCGGATAAAAGGAAAACAGAGGAAACAGATGACAGAACAAAAACTTGATGCTGGAATTCTAACTCGTTTAAGCCTTAATTATTGGTACAAGTACTTACTATACCTGGGAGGATTCTTATTGCTTCTCGGGTTCTATTTTAAAATGCAGTTTTCTTTAGTAAATTCTGTAGGATCAGCACTAATAGTTAACAAAGTCATTGAATTCTCAATTTACACAGTTGTGATCGGTATAGCTCTATGGATTTTGGATTCTATTAGAGCGTTTGTTGGTGATTATCTAGAATACAAATCAGAAAGTGAGTATGACCGCTATGACAATTTGGATATTAAGCTAGAAATTGTAAGATATCTTTTATGGATAGTTGCATTCATCATTTGGATTCTGATTGCGTTAAACACCTAAAAACAAGTTTTTGAAAATGCTAATTCTAGTTTTCGTGAGAACTCTTTTGAGCGAACAAAAAGCAGTATAGGGATTAACGAGTTGGTTATCTGAACTTTCTAATTTTATGTAAAAATCAAGAGAAGGGATTCTATAGTCTCTCCAAGACTTAGATATCTATACCCATTTAGTTGTTATTTTAGTAGGTATTATAAAATCTAACTTTTTGCTTTACTTGTTAGACTGCATTGATCTAATAGCAGAATAATCTGAATGCAACAAGAGCTCAGAAATTTTGATTTTTAATATATAGTGGGTAAAAATTGGAGGATTATTGGAGACCGCGAGAAGTTTCTTAAAAAACTACGCTTGATGCTATATTTGACGTGATATTTTTACTGTTCCTTAATCCTTTCCTGCCCATCCTTTCTTTAAAAGGGAAAACACTACAAGTTTGTTATCTCCCCGTATAAGTTTATTTCTCCAATCTTTTGGATAATTCATCGGCCATTCATCTTCAGGAAACAGTGATGTGTCTATACCTTCCTTTGACCTAGGTTTGTTAACTGTTTCAACAACCTGAAACGGTAAATTAGTGTAATCTATTTGAGTTTTATGGCTTAATTCAATATTTTTGTGCTTATCATGCCATAGTAATTCAACATATTTTTCATCTTTTTCCATACTCACAGCCTCTTTCTTAGCTCAGCAGATACTATTGATTCGTCTGATAGTAATATTTGCGACTCCATGGTATAGTATCTGTCAATCTTTTTCTTGATTAGTTTGATGGGGTCAAGGTTCTGCAAATAGTTTATGCTTTGAAAGAAGGTTGACTTGCTCATTCATTTTCGAAGTATATTGTCATTGTTTGATACTCCCATATGCCGTGTTT
>JAKAYH010000091.1 GCA_021826835.1 Thermoplasmata archaeon
GAATACCCTAGAATACTGTGTCGGCGAACGACGATTAAAATAAAGCATTACAAATGTAAGTGTTTTTGTATACACACGTATAGAGAACGGGCCCACCGGGATTTATACTAAATTGGGTATAGGTTGCATACATTTATTAACAAAATAGCGTTATACATGTATGGAACCAACACATAGGCATTTTGACCTTTTGAAAGATCCGGATGTTAAAAGATGGTACAACAATTTGAAAGAGGGATCTCAAATAACAGCGGATACGAGTGTTAGAAGGTTCGGTCTATTTTGTGAATTTGTGCATAAGACCCCTAAAGAACTTTTAAAATTAAGTGAGAAAGAGAGGAATGATCTGCTGGTTGATTTTGTGAGTAACTATAGAAATGCCGGTACAAAGGAAAGGGCGGGGTCCTATATTCAAGCTTTAATCAAACCGGTCAAATCATGGTATGCCTTCAATGGAAAGATAATCAGTAGAAAGATCAAGATCAAGGGGACGAATACGAGACCTTCATTAAAGAATGAGAGAGTACCAACGCCAGAGGATCTTAAAAATATATTTTTATCCGGTGATTCAAGGGAAAGGTTAGCTTGTGCTATTATGGCATTTTCCGGGGTCAGACCTCAGGTTCTCGGAAACTACAGAGGTACTGACGGATTAAGAATTTCTGATATTCCGGATATGGAAATTAAAGAAGGGGTTGTATCATTTACAAAAATACCCGTGAGAATTGTCATAAGATCAGAGCTCTCAAAAAAGGATAATGAATACTTCACATTCATTGGAGAGGAAGGGGCAAGATACCTTAAACTGTACCTTGAGGAACGTATAAAGGACGGCGAGATCTTAAGACCTGAATCAGCGATCATAACACCTTCGAAAAAGGCTATTAGAACTTCATTTATAACCACAACAAACATAGGGGATCTGATACGTAACACTATAAGGAGATCCGGATTGAATCAGAGACCATATGTCCTGAGGAAATACTTTGATACGCAATTACTTCAAGCTGAAAGTAAAACCGGTCTAAAGAGGGATTATCGCGTATTCTGGATGGGGCATACCGGAGACATGGAACATGAATATACTCTTAACCATGGAATCCTCTCGGATAACGTTATAGAGGATATGAGAGAGCAATATGCCAAAGCTTCGAAATTCCTTGAAACGGAAAGCCATGGAATGAAAGAAGAGGACGTTTCTAAGCTCACGTCAAACGCAATGAGGGAGACTGCAATTATGATACTTGAAACAGCATACGGAATAAAGCTCTCCGATAAGGAGAAAGAGGATATTATGGCGATAGACACGAAAGAGCTTCAGGATAAGCTCAGAGAGATATTCAGCAACAAGAAGGTAGAAATTCTAAACAACGGAAACAGGTACAAAACAATTCAAGAAAGTGAGCTAGAAACATATCTTAACAAGGGATGGGGGCTTGTGCAGATATATCCGAATGGAGACAAGGCAGTCATCAAGCTCTTACCCTAAGACCTCGCATGAAATGGAGTTAAACGACTTAAATTTGAAGGAATGAACAATCAGGGGTATAAATTTATACTAAAAGGCGATGAATTCAAAAATAAAGAAATAAAACCCATTTTTGTGTTAATTTGAAAATGTTCTGATTTCACACTATTTAGAGCTAAAACGGTGTAATACTGTTTTGTATTGAAGCAACGATTTATTTTTTTTGTAATTTACTGGTTTCTATCCGATTATTGATATCTGCGCATAATATAACTGATTGGGTATCTAAGCACAGGTCGGATCTCTTTACAGTTTTGGTATCGCCATTAACATTTAATATGTGTTTGAAATTTTCATGGAAAATAAGTTATATTTCTTTATTGTTGTTTTTTAAATTTTAAATCCTTTAACGTTTCGTCGTCGAATCTTGTTTTAATATATAAATTTATTGCATTTTTCTCGCTTTTTTTTAATTTTCTGGAGAGATTTGATTTACTGATATTAAGTCTCTTCGCAATATCCTTAAGACTTGTCAACTTATTGCTTTCATAATATCCACTATCGTAAGCCATTTTAAGAATGTAATAGTTTGAATCTTCCTTGAACGGTATTATATTTTCCATAAGGTATTCTCCTTCCAGTTTTTTTAAATCTAGCAATTTAGCCCTCTTTTTAATAGCCGAAATGAAATCATTATAGGTTTCATACCATACGTAGACATACCAAATTTCATATCCTAAGTAAAAGTACTCCACAAAGTATGGGAAATTGAATTCATCCACGAGATCACTCATAGAATCGTCAAGCTGTGCCGAAATATCTAATATTAATAGTTTTGCCTTACCAACAGATTCCTTGTGTTCAACCTTAAGAATTGCTTGCTGCTTTTTTAATTCTCTTAAGAACTCGTCCCATTGGAAATCCAAGTCTCTTACAGAGTCTTGGTAAAAAGCTACAAAACCCTCAATAATACTATTTTCTCGTACCTTTTGTGCAATTAACTTACCCTTTATATTAGGATATGATGATAAAAGTTGACTCCAGCATCCTGTATGCTCGACTATAACTCGCAGAAACATTAGTTAGAATGAATACAACATATATAAAGACGATTTCCAACAACATATTAATTTTGCTCTTGATTGATCTTCTTGGGAAATTATGGCGAATTCGTATTGAACACCGTCAGGAATGTTTTCTTTGTCTCTTATTTTTTCCCCTATTTTCATCCGTTCTTTTTGGAATTTCCATAGATCACGCTATCATCCCCTTCTTTTTCATTCTTATCATGCACATGAGGTTGTGCCCAAGACACATGAACATGCACTTTACCCGAACTCTCGGAACGGTCGTAACAAAGACATGACCACCATGGAATATCGTCTTGATCACTGAATACAGTCTTTCACCCCTGGATCGCTTCCTTGTTATCCGCATGTTGCGTCGGATGCTTTCCACAGGCAGCTTGTATCCATTCAGGGATCTATCCATGGTCGCGTCTTGTTGTAATTTACGATGCCTAGTATGGAAAGATCTATCTGCGAATCATGAACAGATGCCGTTGTCACAGCATAATTGGAAATGATATCATACTCAACGTTCTGTGATGTATGTAACTTGTGCCCAAAATGTGCCTTCTTGTTCTTCACCGCCCATGTGCCGTCCTTCGATCTCCTTTTCTTCGCATTCTTCCTTTCTTCTGATCTCTCCTTCTTTTTCAGTTCCTTTTCGATCCTCTTCGCAGCCTTCATTTCCTTCCTTGATCTCTCAGTTTCCAGTTTTTCCTGATAAGGCGGTTTCTCAGGAAATTCCGGATCAACCGGTATAGTCCCGTCACCTTTCTTCCGCTTGTCATGACCGGGATCGGATTCAATGAAAGTTGCATCCTGTATCGTGCCCTTCTTAACCTTATACCTTTCTCATCGAACTGCTTCCAGATCTCTTTGTCCTTGTGGTTATCGGCTATCCTCTCCCTGAATAGCCATATGGTTCTTGCATCCGACACGGATTCCGGGTAATCCAGGAAGTTCATGAATCTTATGTTTGAGTAGAGCTGGATCTCCATGGCCTCATCAACAAGGCTGTATAAGGACGGGAGGAACATTTGGATAGTATTGAAGATGCGATAGGGGTTTTTAGAAAATATCTAAATTAAGTGTAGTAGCTCTATATAAATTTACTTAACAACGTGTTGCTATAAAAATATTTTACATACGATCATAATATACTACTTATGAATAAATCGAATAATACAAATACCACACATATTTTGAGTGAGATTGGAAATTATGAGAATTATATGCAGGAATGCAAAAAATCTACCGTTTCGATTATTGGATATGGAAATCAAGGAAAATCTCAGGCTTTGAATTTGAGGGACTCAGGATTCAAGGTTATCGTTGGAAATGTGAAAGATGAATATGCTGATAAAGCCCTTCAAGATGGCTTTGAAGTGTTTAGCATAAAAGATGCGGTGGCTAAATCTCAAATCATCTTTGTGCTTATTCCAGACGAAATACAGAAAGAAGTTTTTGAAAAAGAGATTATACCTTACTTAAAGAAAAATGACACTATAGTATTTGCATCTGGTTATAATTTTTTCTATGGTTACGTTATTCTTCCAAAGTTTGTCAATGTATTAATGATCGCTCCAAGAATGATTGGATGGGGTGTTCGTGATGTATACGAGAAGAATCTAGGATTCCCCGTTCTAGTTTCAGTAGGTCAAGATGCGAGTGGCAATGCGGATGAAATTATGATTTCCCTTTGTGAAGGGCTTGGGGTATTTCGTAAGGGTGGATGTGCAATACGGTCTTCCTTCAGAGAAGAGACGTTAGTTGACCTGCTGACTGAACATTCATGGGCCGGTGCTATGTTATATCTTTTTAGGGCTTATTATGAGGTTGCTACAAGTCTGGGCGCATCACCTGAAGCTGTAATTTTGGAGCTATATGGATCAGGGGAACTTGCCGAAATCGCAGAATCTATGAAGGATATAGGGCTCTTCGATCAACTTAAAACTCATTCAAGAACAAGTCAGTATGGTCAACTTACACGAGGCCCTATGTATATTACTAATGATTTCAAAGACACATTATATAAAGAGGCCATAAAAATTCTGGATGGAACATTTGCAAGAGAATGGACAGAAGAGCAAATGACAGGACTTGTCGTTTTCAACAAACTTCATGCTTTAGTCAGAGAACATCCTATGGAAGCAGAAGAAAAGAAACTATATAAAATACTTGGGAGAGGAGACGATTAAATGCAGAACTTAATAGATCTTAATCATTATGACATCATAGATTTAACACACAATATGTACCATAGGATGCCAGGATGGCCAGGTCATTCGGAATTTACGTTAGAAGATTTGAAAATATTGAATATTGATGGTTATGCCGTGAAGAAATTATCAGTCAATACACATCATGGTACCCATATGGATGTGGAGGCACATATGGTTGAAAATGGTAGAACGCTAGACACCTACCAGTTAGGATCTTTTATCGGGAGAGCGATTGTTATAGATGTTTCCGATTCGGACCCTGCCAGTCCCATAAAGTTGTCAAAAATCAAAGAACACGACAGGTTGTTCGGGAAAGATGACATAATTTTACTCTATACCGGCTGGAATAGGCTACGTGGGAATACAATTAAATATCTTTTCGAATGGCCATATGTTGACATAGATCTAGCAAAATACTTGGCAGAAAAGCAGATTAGAATGGTTGGTACTGATGGGTTGAGTATAGGAGGATGGGGTGGAGCTGTAGTTACTCACAAAATGGTGACAGACACCGCAGGAGAAGTTCACCAAATACTCTTGAAGAAAGGCATAATCATACTTGAAGAAATGGCGAATCTTGATAAGGTGCTTGATAGTAGAAAATTTGCTGAAATCTTTTTTATGGCGTTACCATTAAAAATTGACGGCGCAGACGGAAGCCCTGTTAGAGCTATTGCGTTTAAGGAAAGGGTATCATAAATGACTGAAACTCAATTCAAAGGAGAGTACGAGGAAAAAATAAATGCAGAAAAGGCTGTATGGGGAACAAGAGGAAAGAAGTACGGGATATATCTGTTCGTAGTCGCCTTGTTAGGATGGGCACTAGCTTCTTACAATTATAATTTACTCACGGTAGCATATCCTGTAGTTGCTACTGCTTTACATCTTACGCCAGCTCAAGTTGGAGAAACTGGAACAATCATCAGCTTAGTCTCAATTTTTGTGCCCATAGCTGTTGGTTCATGGATGGACTCAAAAGGTAGAAAAATAATGTGGATGTTTGTTCTAGCAGTGTCTGCAGTGTTTACTGCGTTAACCGCTCTTACCACAAATTTTGCTGAATTGGTTTTCTTTAGAACTGTTGCATCCTCGTTTGGCCTGTCTGAACTTGGTGTTTCAATTACCATAGTGAATGAATCTCTCGGTCCGAAGAGGCGCGGGTGGCTATATTCGTGGGTACAGGGTGGTTGGCCTTTAGGGGTGTTTTTAGCGTCAGGCATATACCTGGCAACGATCCATTTTGGCTTCAGGGTGGTATTTGCTATAGGCGCAATACCCTTAATCGTTGTGATAATTGGAAGGTACTGGATAAAAGATCCTGAACGCTATGAGAATTTAAAGAAAATAAAAGAGTTGTTAAAAAAAGGAGTACCTAAAGCTCAAATTGCAGGTATTGAAGAATTTCAGGCTGATTTGGATGAGTCACAGAAAATACCATTTAAACAAATATTCGCTACAAAGGGCTATGTACGGGTGCAGTTAATTAAAGTAATGATAACATGGTTTTTTTACGCGTCTTCTTGGATGCTCCCAAACGTGTTTATTTCCGCCTTTCTAGTAGAGTTTTACGGATGGTCCGCAACTTATGTGGCTACTTTACTCCTTATATCGGGGGGTTTAGGATTTTTCTTTTACCCGCTCGGTGGGTTTCTCGGAGAGAAATTTGGTAGAAAAAATATTTTAATAGGATCAGCAATTTTAACGCCTATATTTGCAATTCTATTCATTTTAGATGTTCATAACATCCTTTTTGCTTCGATTATCTACTTCTTCATTTATCAGGTCACTAATGGAACATGGTCGGGTGTAGGTTATACATACTGGGCAGAAAGTTTCCCAACCAGAGTTAGAGGAACTGTAATGGGATTTTTAACAGGGTGGTTTAATTTTTCTAACTTTGCGGGTAGCCTGATTTATACAGTGCTAGTTGTTTTATTTGTGCATTCTCCTATCTTAATCTGGATAATACTTGGTGTTATCATTTCTGCGGGTGAATTAAGTGCATTTGCATTAAGGAATATTAAACCGGGAAAGACCTTGGAGGAAATATCGAGTTAAAATTTAAACATCAAATGGCGTTAAGCTATATATTCAGTATCGCTTCAAACCCGTAAGACATTGAGGAATAAACGCTAAAGAATCAACTATGAATCTCTCCACATATCGAATCTTACGCGATTTCTTATATTCATAAGTATTTATCCTCGTTTAAGGGTAATTATTTTCGAAATCATCTCGCCATACACAATAATAAAATAAGGTAATTACAATGTATATGATAAACTCAAAATTATGAAATTTGATAATAGGTATCTAAGCTAAATCTTTATTCTGTCATCGTTTACAACTTATGTAAATGGTAAATTCATCGGATATAATGTATGCAGATAAGATTCTCATATTCCTCTTAGAAAACAACTAAATAAAGAAAACAGCTTTATTACAGATAACGAGTTTTTCTAATTCATTAAGAAACAGTTAAGAGATTTAGAATCCCGCGATTCAATAAAAATGGAAAGATAGATCTTTTGCAGAAAAGTTGTGTTTATGGATTTAACTTTGCGTGGCCATTTCGTTGCAAGCAACTCAGGAAGGCCGCCAGAATAGCAAACATGAAATCCTTGTTCCAGGAGGCATTGTGAAACGAAACAAACGGATTATGGACATTGGTAATTTTTAGTTGATGGAATATGTAGAGATTAATTAACTTAAGAAATGAGTATATTACCGGAGAAGTAAGTGAAACTGTTTTTAACTATCTGAATTATTGAACCAATGTCTCATAGACCGAAAAAATAAACTAAAAATTGACTTACTCAGATTATGGAAAAGTACATATCATCAACTTACATCCGCGAATTTATGAGACTGTTAAACTTTTAAGTACTTTTCATAATTTGTTTTGTAATTATATGAATATCTTAATGCTTTTTTAATTGCTTCTAGCATACTTATTTCATTCGCTGTACCTTTACCTGCTATATCAAATGCAGTTCCATGATCCACTGA
This sequence comes from Thermoplasmata archaeon, assembly GCA_021826835.1. The sequence goes on from JAKAYH010000091.1 coordinate 7,767, forward strand.
TGTTCTTAAAAATGGCAAGCCAATGTTTAAACTGACTGTTCTATCAAAATCATACGTTTTTGCTGCTATGTGACCCTGATCGTGGTAAAGGGAAAGCACGATGTCATACATACCAAGTGATGCTTGATGAAATACTG
>JAKAYH010000092.1 GCA_021826835.1 Thermoplasmata archaeon
CTTCTTTTTTGTTAAGAGAAAAACCTGCAGGAATATCTTCCTATGCTCACTCTCATGTTTATTTCAGATATTGGGATTTTCGCTTTCGCAGGATATTCTGTTGTAGATATAATCTGGGCATTCTTCTTAATCGTAACAATCGTAACGAGGGATCGGAAATTTGTACCCTCGATTGCCATGGGAGTTGCTTTGGCATTGAAGCAGGTCACATGGGTTTTCTTTCCATTCTATCTCATATTCATCTGGAAAGAAAAAAGTTTCAAGAGTGCAGTGGCATCGGCATTAATTTCAGCAGCAGTGTTTTTTGCTTTTAACCTGCCATACATTATTCTTTCCCCTCATACATGGTTTGATTCTCTGCTTGCTCCAGAAACTATGTCTCTCATAGGAGTCGGTCAGGGAATAAGCATAATATCGTTTGCCGGATTTTATCTTTTGAATCACATATATTTTACCCTTATGTTCTTTACGGAAATGATTCTGCTGATTATACTCTACTTTTTCAGATTTGATAAGTACAAATATGCAATGGCAACATTTCCACTGATCATATTCTTTTTCAATTACAGACTCCTTGTTAATTACCTGGTTATGTGGCCTTTACTGTCATTTTTCCTTATTTGGGATGCCATAAAAGTCGACAGGAAGCAGCTTTTGAAAAAAATACCGAGATTGAAAATCAAGGGATTTAAAAAGGAAATAGCCTTATTGGCCCTGATTATTATAATTCCAGTGGCATCTGCCCCATTCTTCCATATTCACAATGAACCAATTTCAATCAATGGTGTAGACTTAAAAACTAACGGTACCAATGTTGATATGATGGAACTCAATATTACTGTCAAGGGAAATTTCTCTGATAAACTTAATTTCAGGATTTATCCGGAAATGTTTCTTGGAAATGCTTCAGCCAATGGATATTTGTGGAATTCAACTTCTCTGGAAGAGAAAAATAACTATGGCTATTATGTAATTGTGCCTTTAAACTCAACTTATGAGTTTCCTTCAGGTGTTTCTTTCAGAATTGAAGCATATTACGGGGTTCATTCAGCCTATTATACTGTAAGTTACCCCAATTCTGGCGTTTCACAAAGCAATTCAAGTTTAAAGTCTATATTCGGGAGTATATGAGGACGAATGGAGATATCTTTCTGAACATCTTTTATTGTGTTAGATAATAATCAAGTAAGGAAAGCTACCACTTTTCTGCGTGGTCAGATCATCAGGTCATGCCTATTTATCATGATCTAATTAGGTTAAAAAGACCTAAGTGTATGATTAATTCCATAGGCTTATTCAAGAACCATAAGAAAGTCATCCCAGTCAACAGGGGGTCTATTGGAGGTCAGACGCAAAATTTTAGTTTATTGAGAATGAAACAAGCTGTTGCAAAGCTGTTCAGGAGCTTCTAATGGGCCCGACCGGATTTGAACCGGTGACCACCGCCTTGTAAGGGCGGTATCATAACCACTAGACTACGAGCCCTGAAAAATATCTTCTTCCTACGACGCTGATAATAAATATGTATATTTTATTTTCTTATGCGGGCCTTTAAAAGATAAGGATCTAAAAAAAGAATGGAATAAGACTATTTTTTTGATTTAATGGGATTTATCCGGTCCACAAATTTACTCTTAAGCAATATTGAGGTTTTCTTTATGGTGTCCACGTATTCCAGGTCATTCACGTGAACAATAAGGTTAATCCCCGAATTAAAAGCACTATCTGACATATCCTTTAATACAAGGTGCTCAACATTTCTTATTGTTACCCGCTGTCCAATGTCCGCCAAATCCTTCTCTGTAAGATCAAGATTCTTTATATTTTCGATTATCTTTGAAGAACCTTTCTTTGCGCCTTCCACAAACGCTTTTGATACATTCACTGCGCCATCAACTGTGGCCACTATGGAACTGTAAGCGTCGTCCGTTATCTCTCCCAGTGTCTTTCCCGAATCCCTGGCTATGTTAAGCACACGATTGTATAGACTCTTGCTGACACCCTTCACAGATATGTTCTTCTTTTCATCATTCTGCACATCGCTCTGATCATTTCCTGTTTCATTAGTCATATTATCATCCATATATTCATATCTTGGATATAAAGATATCTGGAAATCATGATAACCATATATCCAGTTCTCCTTCACCTGTACTTATTGCTGTTTTCATACAAATCCATTATTTTAGGGAATTTATTTATTCATTTGACCAGATATTTCAATAAAAAACTTATACTACGATTTATTTACAGCTTTATGATGGATGAAGATAAAGTCGACAGCGGAAAGAGAAATTTTCTAAAAATGATGATTGTCTTGTCCGCAGGGGCAGCAGCTGCAGGCGCTCTTAAAGGCGTTGTTCAGGACATAATAGCTCCTGTCTCTGGGCTTACCTCGTTTCCTACTTTGACAATAACAAATACTACCGGTCTTCCACTCAATACAACGGATCTTAAAGTTAACAACCCTATCATAACTATATTTTATTACCCGCTTCAGGACGACCCGAACTTTCTCTTAAGACTCGGGGATTCCTCGAACGTTGATATTAAGATTAACAGCACTAAAGTAGTCATCCCGGCAAATGGAAACACATTTACATCACCAGATGGAGTAGGACCGCATGGTTCAGTTGTAGCATTCAGCGCAATATGCCAGCATCTTGGTTGTGTTCCTCCAATTATACATTATTATCCGCCTTCAACTAAAGGTGAGATATCAGATCTTCCGTCGAATGCCAGTAGCCCGGCATACATACATTGTGGATGCCACGGAAGTACGTATGATCCATATCACGGGGCTGCTGTTACTACGGGACCCACTGCAAGGCCTTTGCCAAATGTGATACTTGATTATGACCCGACTACTGACAACTATAAGGTTAAAAGTATGGTCGGTCCAACAATATATGGGAAACCAAATGATCTTGAGGGTGGAACTCCCTTCCCAACAGGCACAACTACTACACCTATAGTTCTATTAGGTTCCGGAGTGTGAAAATAAAATATGGTAGATCAAGATTTTGTTCAGGATAATTCAATATTAGGAAAAGACCCCCTCCACATGTCAGAACTTCCCCTGAAAAGAGTTCCAGATTACATGAGGAAACGCGGTGGCTTCATGTACTGGACTGGTGCTCTCATAAGTGTTGCATTCATATATCAGATAATTTCCGGACTTATACTTTTGCTATACTATAATCCTGCTTCTGCTTACAATAGTACTGAGGCGATTATTGAAACGATTCCTTACGGTGCACTTATACTAACTTCGCATCTTTACGGTGCCTACGCTATGATTGTCCTGATTTATGTGCATATGTTCAGGAATTATTTCATGGGCGCATACAAGAAACCAAGGATTTTACAATGGATCAGCGGAGTTATCCTGCTGGCTACGACCATTGGGGTAGGGTTCTTCGGTTATTCGATGACCGGAGATGTGCTCTCCTCAGATGCTACTGATGTAGGAAGAGGGATCGCAGAGGCGGTTCCATTCCTGGGAAAGACTTTTGAATCAATATTTTTTGGAAACGGTACCAGCGTAAGCCTTTTTGCTCATATGCTCGCCTGGCATATTATACTGGTTCTTGTTATAGGTGCAATATTCGGACTTCATTTCTTCCTGGCAGAGGCCAATGGAATAATGCCTTCAAACAGGGTATCCAAACATAAAGCACCGGCAGTTGACAAAGAAGATCCGAATTACAAGCCCTGGAACCCTTACAATTTTGCATATATGATACAACTTGGAATGATTGCTCTGGGTATAATCATAATAGTACCTTCTGTAATGATATTGCTTCCAAGTGTGCCAACATTATTCTCGCCATTTCCGCAGGTATCATCGTCAAGCGTATTTGCTGCATTTGTACCAACTTATCCGCCATGGTTCCTTTTATTTGTTTACAAGGCTATTGACTTCACATTTCTGGCTGCAGATGGGGCATATGAAGCTCTGGCTGCTACTGTAGTCTTTGCAGTTATTCCTCTCGTATACTTTATAGCAGTGCCATTTATCGACAGAAGCAACGATCTCCATCCGCTCGCGCGTCCGCTTGTTACTTCCTTTGGTATATTGAGTATAATTTATCTTGCAATCCTGTCTCTCTGGGGAGCACTTGCCCCTGGAATACCAATATCAGACAGTATAGTGGCAGCGGTCCTGGTACCTCCATTCGTGATAGTCGTGGGGGGCATGTATTTCCTGAACAGGCAATATGTAAAAGGAAAATTCAAGGTTTCTCCAAACAGGATTCTTACATCATTCCTGATTTTCCTCCTATTGCTATGCTTTACTTTTATAACACTGTCGGAAAACATTGGAACACTTATGACGTATGGAAATGGAATAAACATACTGGCAACTCTCTTTGCAGGAGGTGCAACCGCATTTGCAGCTGTTGGTACAATGAAATCTGCACAGTTCTCATATAAGGTAAAGCCAAAAGTGGAAACAAAGAATGCTTATCAATTGAGCAAAAATACTGCAATGGTACTGACATCCATCATTTCAGTTTCCGCAATAGCAATAGTTGTTATAATTGCAAAATTGAATCCAGTTTCAATTCCTCAGGAAGGGGTCTTTGGAATCGGTCTTGGCATAATATTGGTTCTGGCTGGAATTGTCCTCAGGATATACAGGGCGGCGTATTACAATGAGTAATATCAGGGTTCAGGGTTATAACCAGATAAGTTTCTGGCAGGAAGAAAATGTTGGGGTCATAGTTCTGAGAACAAACTCCAGGGGGCTTATAGGAGTTAGAGGCATCGAGGAACTGTTAACCGCCCTCAGCATTGCATCTGTGGATAAAAATGTTAAATCTATAGCTATTACGGGCATGAACAACATTTTCTGCAAGGGTATTGAAATGACCGGATCTCAGGAAGAAAAGGGAGAATTCCTGGATGCCTGCACATCCCTGGCTACATTAGTTAGTTCATTGAAAAAGCCCATATTTGCCCTGCTTAATGGGGACGCCATAAATGAAGGGTACGAAATTGCCTTGCTCTGTGACCTTATTATATCCAAGAAAGGGTTTAGCCTTGGAGTTGACAAAGGGTATAACTTCAAACTTGGGGGCTCGCTGACCTCTCAAAGATTCAGGAAATTCAGACTCTCAAAAGCGGTAGAGAATGAAAATACAGATCATTTAATTCCTGAAGATGAAACATACCTCCAGGAATCTCTGAAAATAATACACCAGGAAGAGGGCTACCCATATCCGGAAAGGAGAAATTCTTCCGTGGTGAATCTTAAGGGAGTTTTGGATCATGAAAGGGCTACGTTTCTGTATTCTGAAATTCAAAAAATCAGAAATGATAAAGAGGTGACTGCAGATGGAATCTAATACTTACCAGAGGTTGAATTTGACGCAATTGAAGAAGGTGATTGGTTAATGGAAAGCAACGTGAAAGGATGGATAGGTTACGCAATTATTTTCATAATAATTATTGGGGGGACTGCAAGCCTGCCTCACGTAATTAAGAGCAGTTCAGATCCAATAGCCATAACTGGAATTACAGGCCCGTCCAACTCATATTATAATGCAACAAGCCAGACACTGGTGGTAAATATAACGGGGTCAACCACAACAGTTGATGCAAATGTATCCTTTTCATCAACACTATCTTCATTAACTCTCGCAGTAGTTCCAGGTACTTTTGAGTTCAGCAATTCAACTATTGTATCAGTTGCCAAGGCTTATAACGCAAGTATAAATTTCGCCGCGAAGGCAATTCCTATTGATCTTGCACTTAACAGTGCAGTTATTTCCAATAATACATTCAGCAACACTACAGTTGAACTGAATTTATACTCTGGCCATTACGGGGCAATTGCAACGATTATGCTGGTAAAGGTGAGCTAAATGGAGAAACCACAGATAAGAAAGAATGACGTCATTGCTGCAGTGATCGCTATTGTGGTAATATTGGTTGGAGTTTCAATAGGGGTGGTCGCATCTGATCACATCAATTACAATGCAGACAATCCACTATTGACAATAAGCAACGAAAATGGCCCTACATTTAATATAACTAACAGCACTACATGCTTTTATTACAATTTCACAGTACAGACAAACCAGAATGGTTTTATAATCAGCCTTGGATCACTTCCTACTGTTCCATTTAACTTAAATGTGACTAATTCAACAATCTCAATCCCGATTTTAACGGTAAACAGCAGCACCCAATTTAATCTGTCAGCGACTCCTTTCCAAAGGAATATCAAGAACCAGACAGTTTCCCTGCAGTTCCTGGTAAATCAGAACGCAGTTTCAATCTTGAAAAACGACAGCAAACTGCCAAAGGTGGATACTGTTCTTGTATACGTCACACCAACTTATAATGCCCCTCTTCAGCAGGAAGTAACGTTTACACTTAATTTCCCCACCTGATGGTTTTGTACCAATTTTTTATAAACATAGTTCAAAACAATCACTATTTTTTTAGTATTCTCATTGGAAAGTTAAATGTGACTATATTTACTATTTAATCGGTGTCTTGCGCAGATCATATTCAATGTCGGAATTGTTCTCATCCGTTCCCTGAGAATTGCAGATAGATCTATGCAAAATGGCTGGATGAAAGAGATTTAGGTTATTCTGGCAGGGAAATCCCGAATTGATTTATCATGTCCCATTATCAATTATGGCGAAGAAAAACATCAATACCTGATATGTGGATTCATCCCGCTTTAGAGAAGCAATATGGCCGATACTACAACAGAAACAAATGAGGCAAAGAAATTAACCTCTCCCTTAGACATCTTGCCACGGTTCTCAAACAGCGCACCTAAAACACTATCAACCTGGCAGCCGAGGAAACCCATTCCTGTTACAAACACGATAGGAAGGACTCTCAAGCTGCCCAGTGCCAGAATGCTATATGAAACTCCTATTATGAGAGCTCCGCATAATGCGGCAATCTCACCAGTCAATGAAATTCCTCCATTTATGCCTGGATTTGCCCGTTTCATTGTTGTAATCATATAGACACGCTTATCTACAACCCCAAGCTCTGATGCAAAGGTATCGGAGTTTATCACTGAAAACGATACTGCAAATAGTTCAAAATATCCAAAAGGGGCGGAATGAAGTAAGGTATGGGCAAAGTTTATACATGCCAGAGCAAGGCCAATAACACCGGCATAAAATACATTTGAGGTTGATCTCTCCCCCTGCTCTCCCTCCTGCAGCTTTTTTGCCTTTTTCATGTCAAACATGGCTTTTGTTGCAAAATGCGAAGTTACTGCAAAAACTATGAGCAGTATGAGCCATTGCAGTGATCCAAAAAATACTATAATAAGACCTACAACCAGGGCGGCAAGACTTCCCTTCAGGTCAAATATTTTTAGAACCTGTGACACAACGAACAGGATTATTAGTCCCAGAATTATAGAAACTGCAAAAATAATGGTTATGTTGTTCTACCATCCTCTTTCTTGAAGCCTTGATTCCTTTGGAATGGAATCAATATCTGTTCCAGCCATTCCGGAAAGTCCGCTGGATACTTCACCGATTATTTTGTAATCCTCAAAGTTCTCGACGGCTTCCACAACCGCTGCTGCCATCTTTTTCGGGTCTGGAGACTTGAATATGCCGCTTCCGACAAAGACGCCGTCCATACCAAGCTTCATCATCAGTGCTCCATCTGCAGGAGTTGCGACTCCCCCAGCTGCGAAGTTAACTACAGGCAGCCGCCCCATTCTTTTAATCTCCTTTAAAATCTTTGTAATTCCCGAAATTATTTTATCCTGGGAAATGCCATAATAAAGGTCATTATCGGGCAGAAATGTGTCATCCTCAAACAGGTTGCTTGAAGTTTCCTTCCTGAGGATAGTATAACAGATCGGA
>JAKAYH010000093.1 GCA_021826835.1 Thermoplasmata archaeon
CCATCTATAATTTTTGAATTTTTATTAAAAGCCAGGAAAAAATTACACTAATTAGGTTTTCCAATATCGTGCTCAATCCTGACAATCCTGACAAAAATATTCAGCAGTTTGAGAACTTTATTCGTGACACTAATGGTAAAAACACTGAAATCTCAAACCCAACAGGAGCAGGAATAAATAAAAATTCAAAAATTATAGATGGGGGACTTAAGCTATCGAAAATGGATAAACTGAACATCAAGATAGAGAGTGAAAGTGAAGGCGAAAAGCAGGTCTTCAATTCTGTGGAGGGGAGAAATAAACTAAAAGAAAAAGTATCTTATGAAAATGGAGAAAGAGACAAAACCGTATTTCAGAGATTTCTACAGAAGATGAGAGAATTACTTTAGTTTACTATCGTTCTCCTCCCATGCTTTTTGAAGTTCTGGAGTTTTTCTTGCTGCCATTACAGCAAACTTTCTTAACGTTTGGGCAATGATAACAACTGTACCGAGGAAACCATAAATTGTGGAAAAAATTGCAGGTATAAGCAATATCAGTGAAAAGTGTATTACTGCTAAAAAGCCATATAATCCTATAGAAGCGAATATCCAGCATGCAGTCCATGTAGTTTGTAACAGCAGATATTGATAATTATTGGTGAAAACTAACGCATATAAGTACTTCATATCTTGAATTGAAAATATTATTGCGTATGTAGCTAAAATTAGACCTAGGAGAGCTATATTTAGGCCTAGCACAAAAATAAATTCGCTGTTTGTAAGCGGAGGTAATTTATTGAAAATGACAATTAGCACAGTCAAAAGAAGTGATAAATAGAAATCCCAAGATTGCTTAGATAGAAATATTTTCTTAAATCCTCCATTGGCATGAATCAAGTAGGATAGCTTATAATATTTCATGTCTTCGTTTGTCATTTTCTACATCTTTATTACGTTAGTATGGAACAAAGGTATTAAAATCGTGTTGAAAGGTTAGTTGTTGTAAATAGGCACTTTGGGATCAATACTTTTCTTTAGAAAAGAATTGTCTTAGTGCCATACATTATCATCCCTTTGAATAGTCGAAAAGTGGCACAGTATGAGAGCCACCTCTCATATTGCTGTAATTCCGCACTGAGCGAAGCGGCATTGTGCGATCAAAATTCCCCTCCCCTATCCCCTCTAATTGCACTCCGCAGGAGAGAATAATGTGCCCGAAGCGAGCCGGAAGTCTTGCGTAGCAAGACCGAGTGGTGTAAGCGTTAGCGGTGGGTGGTGTGAACACCAAGCGTAGCGAAGGTGTGAAACACCACACATACACCACGAGCGGCGAGCACAGGACACCACCCTGAAAGAGCATAGCGAATGAAGGGCTCTTCGAAGAAGAGTGCGAGACGTAAATCAAAAGAGGGGTGGATTGCGTGAGCAGGACGGGGTGAATTTTGATTGAAGTCGAAGCATGGGGTCCTGTGCTCGGCGTGCAGGCGAGCTGAGGGCACATAAATTGGCGAAGGCTCAAAGAGGGGTAAGGGGTGAATTTGAGCCTAAGTTGTACTGTTTTAGTTCACTTTACAGATCGGAAAAAATCTTGCTAACATCATCTATCCAATATTTCCTGTACTTCTCACCCACCACACTCAAGTTGTCCGTTTTCATGAATAGGTACACTTTTATGGAGAAGCTACTAAACTGAAACTTTTTTTGGGAGTCATTATCTTCAAACAGTTTACTGAAATAGTCAGCTTTTTGTTGATAGTCTGTATATTTGGTACTCTTTGGATCTACAAACACTATTCTGTAATCATTTCCCTTCTTAAGCCAAAATATGAAATCCGGAGAGTAATCCCTCATCCTGTTTTTTTCTGCATCGTAATATGGAATATTGACTCTATCTAGAGTCTCATCAATCTTAGAAAAAACCCACCAGTCTAATTTTAGGTACCTTCCCTCACCACTTGATATAAACGAATCGAGGTCATGTATGAATTTCTTCTCACTTTCGACCTTTATTATATGGTTAATGAAATCCGCCTTATCGGAGGCTGCCAAAATTATTGGCAAGTAGTAATGGTATGCCAGATTTATTAGCTCTATTTTACTATCATCGTAGTCGAACAATAATTTCTTCTTGGTGTTTGCCAATTTCTCTATCTGGAAAGTATATTCATCTATGTCTATCTCCTTTGATTCAAGCTTCCTTTTGAGTTCTTTTTTTATTATTTCGGGGCTCTTGAACCTCTTTACCTCTTCTATTTTTTCCGTTAGTTCTTTCATCTTCTCTTCAGAGGCCATCTCTACGCTGATTTCTTTAAAGTGAATGATTTCGTTCTCAAGCTCTTTAAATTTGTCCATCTCCTTCATAGATGCATTGAGATGGTCTATGAGACCAGCCAACTGGGTATGGACATTCTTTGAATCGGTATTAACAAAGTTGTCTTTGCTTAGGTAATCATGTAATCTCTCTAAAGTGGCCGGTCTCGTCCTATCGGAATAAAGCGCATATGTTACTCTATCATCCCCGATCCAATTAACGTACTCCTCCAACAACTTGAAATTACCGTGGAATTTCGGAAGGTCTCTTAACTTGATTTCTTTCTTTTCGATATAAACCGGCAAAAGAAGAGTTGGATTGAAGTCAAAATTACTCTTCTTGACATCTATTAGTTCACCGGCTTTTTCTCGCTCAAATTTTATACTCTCCATTATTTTTCTGAGATTTTGTTCATTTGTTCCGAACACAAATAGGGTTTCTATGAGTGAAATAGAGCATTCTTGCCCTTTTTGCTGAATGAACGATAATAACTTACTAGCCTCGATATCACCATTCTTCGATAAGGTTTCGATTCTTTGGCGTTTGTTCTTAAGGGGTTCTATTCTCACTCCTCTTCCTAAGGATTGGAGAACATACTTTTGTGCATCCCCCGTACCAATATTTACGAAGACCATTACGTTTGGTCTATTGGAGTCCCAGCCTTCGTAGAATGCTCTGGAGCCCATAAGTATGTTAATAGGGCTCTCCTTGCTATTTAAATTATTAAAAAAGCTATCCTCTATAGGATTTTCACTCACCTCGTAATCCGAGAGAGTTTCCTTTAGCCATTTTGTTATATCACCAATCTTCATTGAGGCAAAATACCTATCAGAGGTTTTCAGTTTAAATGCAAGCTCTTCGTTGTTCGCCAGGGTCTTAACAACCTCTATTTTTCCAGTGCTATCGGAGTTGTAAACGTATTTTAAAATATCGTCAAAGGCCAAATTTTGAAAATCGGCTGTGTTTAAAATCAGCTTCCCATTTCCGAACACATATTCCGGTTGATTCTTGAACTCTTCTATAATTGATTCCTTTACCTCCTCGAACTTACTCTTGTCAATCTTGTTGAGAGCTATTTCTCCCAAAGTTTCAAAGAATACTTGAAGATCAGAATTTTCTATATTTGTGGTATTTCCATAAAGCACCAACATAGGGTTATGATAAATATTGTCGGAAAGAGAGAATATACTGTGATAAGCCTTTTTAATCATCGCTAATGTGATCAGGGTCTTTAATGCAACAATTTTTCTCTCTTCAGAATCGGCATTACTTTCTACTCTTTCTAAAGCTTCCATACTCTGTTGTGAAACGTAAACATTCTTTCCATAACCTCTCTTGGTAAAAGCTTCTAGGTTAAGATTAAATACAGTCGTTATCAGATCCCATGCATCAGTAAAAGTAGCTGAGAAGTTAAATAGAAACCCGTTGCGTGAGAGAATTGAGTAAAATATCTGTCTCTTGGAATCTTCTTTATTACCCTTATGCGCTTCGTCTAGGATTATGTACCATTTGCCATTGTTTTCAATATCTTCGAACGAAAGCAGCTTCTCGCTAGATGTGTCCGATATTAAATCAGAACGGTAAACAAAGATGTTTATGTCCTCCTTGTTGAACATTAGGTTATGCTTAACTTTGTCGTATTCTTTTAGGTCCCAATACCTTATTTTTGAGGCTGAGAATGAATTAAATTCTTCGATATGGGTCTTTATTTGAGCTAACAAGTCTTCCCTGTAAGTGAGAAATAAAATGTCTTCATCTGGGATTAGCCTCCTTTTTTTTAATTCGTACAAAATTTCTATCAATTTAACAATAACTAGGCTCTTCCCGCTGCCAGTAGCCATCCAGAACCCCATTCTATTCGTGAAGTTGTAGAATGGAATTTTTTTACCCTCCGAGTTGTAATATTTTTCGGCAATTTTGAAAATATTTCCATTTTTAGTTGAAACGCCCAGCGAATCTGCATACCTTATGTGTTTTTTGATTGCGTTGAAAAGTGTCTTCTTACCTTCCTCCAAACTACTTTCATGGGCATATCCAGTATTATTCAAAAGATTAGCGTAGTAGTGATATAGGAATTTTAGCGCCGAACTCAAAGCCTCCCTTTGATAATCGTATAAGACTTTGTTATCCGAGAATCTGTTGAATTTAAAATCCCACGAATCAGGTAAAGCTTCAAGTGTTATGTCAGCGATTAGTTTCTGGTAAACTGGTCTTTCTTTTTCTGTATCAATCACTTTACCACCATATTAGAGGCTTTATTGTTTGGAAATCTATGTCTTTGAAGCTAATTTTTTCACCGTCCTCAAACACTACACTATCTCTTTCTATGCGCTTGATGAATTTCCCTTTAAGATTAGACAGAGTTTCTGCGAGATCAATATTCGGATAAATCTCGTCAAACTTTATCTTTATTCTATTCTCCTTGTAATCTAGTTCCATCTTATCGAGCATTTTTTTATCTTTTAGGAAAACGTATTGATTATAGATACCATCACTATCTAAATCCAAAAATGGCTCAGAATCGCTGTAATGAATGTTTCTTAGTGTTTGCTCGTAATGTTCCACATCGTAGTACTTGAAAAAACCTCCTCCATTCCAATTCACATCCTTACTCAGATGAGGCTTTCTAACAACAGGACTATGGATCGCTCGGAATTCTTTGTCCCCACGTAGCACTATTTTCATCCTTCCTAGCGCTCCAATTTTTTTCATGATTACAGTCATCTCATTCTTTGTTTCAGATACAACTTCAACTATAGATGGATTATTCCGCTCTATCGGTTCCTCATTGTTTTCTTGATCCTCACCATCCTCCGTTTTACTTATTTTTACCATATCAAGATAGGTTTCGTTGAAATAGTCTCCCATTTCAATCCCTATCCATTTTCTTGAAAGTTTCTGCGCAACACAGGCAGTTGTACCGCTCCCAAGGAAAGGGTCTAAAACAAAATTTTGCAAGTCCGAAGATGTTTGAATGATCCTTCTAAGTAAATTTTCAGGTTTCTGATTACTCGCGAACGAGAAACTCTCTGTGATTCTAGGCTCGCTGTATTGAAAAGAGTATATGTCGTTCCAGATCGTACCTTTAGCTTTTACTTTGTATTTAACACTCTCTTGAACAAACTTTCCATTCTTCCATCTTTCTATATAAAGAGATTTCTTATTATCACCTAGGACATCCAGCCAACCTAAGTTGGCATCATCCCTATTTAACAGTTCATAAGCCTTATGGAAAATTGTGGATGATCCCTTTGCGTAGTAGTGAATAAAATCAGCTTGGCGAATCCAGTTTAGTGCCTGTGATTTAAATCCTGAAATATTTTCACCAGTATTCCATGTTATCTTAGCTCTGAAGTTATCAACTCCAAATGTGCTGTCTAGGAGGATTCTTGCATAGTGTTCTGAGATGTGATCAAGGTGCAGGTATAAATTGCCTCTTGGATTAAGGAAGTTGTACAAAATGTCAAGTCTGTTTTGGATCATTGTCAGCCAAGAGGAGACTTGATAGTTATCGAGGAAAATAAAATCGTTACCAGTATTAAAAGGGGGGTCCAAATATATCAACTCAACCCTTTCCTTCCATTTCGGGAAAATTGTCCTGAGAACCTGATAATTTTCACCATGTATCAGGTGTCCGTCCAATTCTGCGTCTAAGTTGGCATACAACTGTATTATTCTAAGCTCCATATCCTTAAAATATTTAGTATCTAGTGGGAGTGTTTCAAATTTGCTATTCAGACGAGTGGGAGAATTGCTCTCAATCAGAATCGAATTCTTCTCAAAATCCTCATCGACAATTCCTAAAACTTTCCATTCCTCGATCTGTTCGGAAAAATTGTCATGATTTATTATCTCTCGCAGAAGCTGATAACCTCCTTCCTTCTGCGCAATCCGGTTTATAGTTATAACATAGTTCGAGTTTAAAATGAATTTTGGTTTCGTCCATATTTTTACTAGCTCATCCTCAAATTGTGAGACAAAATCAATGACCTTAAAAGCAATATTCTGTAGGATTTTTAATTGTTTAAGCCTTTTTTCTGTATAATCACTCTCGTCATCAAAAATGTAATTCTTTAGCCACAAATCGAATTGCTCTCTCAAGAATGCCTTTGCATCTTTATTTATAAAATAATCGACCTCTGTCTGTTTCTTAAATATCTTAAAAAGCTCGGCTAGTTGTTCTTCACTTATATTTATACGTTTTAAATTCAACTCCCTCAGAATTTCCGGTACCTTTGTTTCCCTTCCATGCTCTGAATATTGTGGTTTAAATGTTATGACTTTGTCATTTATGCTATCAAGTTCAAAGATTATCACTCTCCTCTCGTTGGATTTTTTTCCCTCTATCTGAGCAGCATCAAATTTAACAGTGTACTCGGAGCCTTCGATTGTGTAATTAATCGATATGCTCTTAAATACGTTGTCGGTTTTGACGTAATAAAGCATATTCGTTTTCCAAAACAACATCACGTCCTGATTATTGGTGTATATTTTTTCATAAACTTTTGATTTTAGTGGCGTATAACTGAAGTATATACTACCAGACTCTGAAAAGTAGGTCTTAAAGAATGTGTGAAGTCTTGTGAACAATTCCTCCTTGAATTCCGGAAATTCTGCTGTCTCCTTTTCAAGGTCAGATTTTAACAGTTTGAGAATCTTTTCGAAATACGTTGATTTTATCCTCATTAGGTTTACAAAGCCAGAATTCCCCTCAACTTTTGCACCAATGAAAATATTCTTTAAATCTTGGTAAAATTCATCTTCATTTCTGACCATTTTATAACCTCTTTTTAAGCTCTCCAGATACAATAGACTCATCCGATAATAATATTTGCGACTCCATTGTATAATATCTGCCTATCTTCTTTTTGATGAGCGTGATAAGACCTAAATTCTGCAGGTAGTTCACGCTCTGGAAGAACGTGGACTTGCTCACACCTCTGAGGAGCATGTTGCCTGACGCTGATACCTCGGAGTATGCCCTGTTGGTATCCTGATTCTTGATCAGGGCTGCCAGTATCAGCAGATCACGATCTCCAAGGTTCTTCAGTGTTTCGCCCTCCACTTCCACATAGGCCTGCTTCAGGGCAGTTCTTACGGAATCATCGTCCCACTTGTTCAGCCTGCCGATGATTTCCAGTGCCTTGATGCCTATCCTTGCGTCGCTCCTGTAATCCCTCACAAGCATAGCAGACAATAAACCCAGAGACTCCTTGTCGTATCTGTTAAGACCCTCGTCGGCCCTCATTTTCAGTATCTCCCTGATCTCATCCGAGCTGTATTCATGGAATACGATGTGATCAGGCTGCAATGAGCTCTTGACGCTCTCATCGTTCATGTCCTTGTACCAGTATACCTTCTGCGTCAGGAGGATAAGATTGGCCCTGGTGTGTCTGGTTAGGTGATACAATATGTCATAGTCCTGGAGAAAATCGACCTCGTCAAGGATAACAATGGACTTTCCGGAAAGCATGGAATCGAATCTGCTCTTCACCTCATCGATATCGTGGCCTCTGCTGTCAATTCTCGTCAGCTTGCGGTAAAT
>JAKAYH010000094.1 GCA_021826835.1 Thermoplasmata archaeon
TTCCGATCTAAATAGTTAAAAACCGTTTCACTTACTTCTCTAATAATACACTCATTTCCTAAGTTAATTAATCTCTACAGATTCCCTCAACTAAAAATTGGCAATGTCTTCAAAGACAAAAATGTAAATATAGATATGGCATTATATCAATAAGATATGATATCTGTATCATGCAAGACTATCGTCGCCATGCCTTACTCGAGGCAGTTTAAAATTTATAAGATGATTGATAATGAAATTTCCGGGTGAAGTGACTTTTGGGAGTATTATTGAAACACTGACCAGTGGTATATATGACGGTAATTCTAATTCTATGAGAGAGTATATCCAAAACGCTATAGATTCTGGCTCAAAAAAAATCGAAATTAGCTACCAGAACAATGATGCTGAAATCGTCATCAGAGATTACGGGATGGGTATGGATAAAAACGAATTGACAAATGCTCTTTCTTTAGGAGCTTCGAAGAAACCCCCCTCAGAAATAGGATGGAGAGGTATAGGCATTTACAGTGGCATTCCAAATTTTAAAAGGATAATAATCACCACCAAGAAGTCTGAAGAAAAGAAGCTTACCGTTGAGATATTATCCGAAGAGATAAGGAGCAGATATTTGAGTGTGCCAAGGCCTTCTGCAAGAGAAATTCTCGAATCCGGAACTACGGAAATCACCGAGATAGATGACCCTGACTTCGAACCAGGAACACAGATAACGCTCTTAGGTACTGAACAAAATCAAAAAACCTTTTTTACCCCTGACCGACTGAAGAATAAATTGATTAGAGTTTTACCGTTGCCGTTAAGGGAAGATTCAATATTTAAGGAAAAAATTATACAAGTACTAAAGAAAAATGGCATAGAGGAACCTGATTTTGAGATATTTTTCAACGGTAAAAAATTATATAGACCGCCCACTGATGAAAGTATATTCGATCCAGATTCCTTCGTCTCAGGTTTGTATAAGGCTGATGACGAAACGGCTTTATTTGTCTTCTGGGCTATAACGTCTCAGGAAAATGCAGAAATCGAAAACCGTAAAAAGAACGAATACGATCGTTTGAATCGTGGCCTCATTTTTAAACTTAAAGGAATGACCATAGGAGACGAGCGATCACCAGAAATAACAGTCTCGCGGCTCTATTCAGGAAAGTACAACTTCTGGAATTACGGTGAAATACACGTACTGGACAGTAATATAAGGGAAAATGCCGGAAGAAACAATTTTGAGACCTTGACAGGTCATGCAGGTGAACTATTCGGAAAGGTAGCGAAGCTTATAGAAGAGCTTCAAAAGAATAACAGGCAGAAATCAAGCACTGATAAACGGAAGAAACTTGCAGACATAGAAGATAAAATAAAAAATAAGACTATATCAAAGCAGGAGGCCAAAAAGGAGCTTAAAAGGATCAAAAAGGCCATTGAGGGAAGCCAAACAGGAAGCGAAGAAGAAACCCTGAGGTCTTACAGCGAAGTACTGAGAAAAAGGAAAGAAGATGAACTGAAAAAGATAGAAGGATTACTCAAAGAAGTTGAAGTTCAGGCGGATGTTGAAGAATCCTCACCTGCCGATATACTTCAAAAGATACTACCTAAAGAAATCCTAAATCCGATTTCTCAAAAAATCAAGAATCCTGAAAAGAGGTTGGAACGCAATTTGTTTTCCCAGTTAGAGGAGAAGCTCTCATCTCTTGCTGGAATAAAAAAAGAGGAATTCAATAAATTAGTGAGCGAAGTTTTTGCAATACAGCCCCCTGGCGATCTAAAATCGATCAAACAAAAAGCGAAGGTTTTCATAATAGATCCACTTAAAATTTACAATGACAGCCCAAATGATACAAACAACCAGAAATATACCTATCTGATCAACGCGAACTTTGGGCAGGCGATTTTGGCTTTATACCAGATCTTCGTTAACGGTGAAAAGCATCATTCAGATACATTTAAAAAAGAATGGTATGACAAGATGAGCAAAGAAGATAGGGATCTATTTTTCATTGAGCTAGGTTGCACTATAGACCTATTTTCAAGAATAATTGAACGCAGTAAGCCGAGAGACAGCTTTGGACCCCTACCTTGATACAATATTGGATCCAAAATTGCTTTTTTTGAGAAATCCTTATTAATCAATAACTCCTAGCTTATATTAAGATGAAAATCCTACTGGTTGAACCTAATTACTATTCCCGGTACCCCCCCCTTGGTTTATTAAAGCTTGCTTCTTATTATAGGGCATACGGGAACAAAGTTTACTATGTGGTCGGAGCGGACGGAAGTACAGATAAAATAGAAAAAATAAGGCAAATTGATATTACTTCACTCTTTACCTACGCTTGGAAGCCAGTGCACCAAGCTATAGGATATTACCATGCCTTATTTCCAGAAGCTAGAATCAATGTTGGAGGAATATATGCAACTCTTATGCCAGAACACATCAAAAAGCGCTATCCGTTTGTGAACGTTCACATGGGTTTGCATCCAAAGGCGGAAAGCAGGATGCCGGCATACGATATTTTAAAGACTATTGATAAGTGGAAAGAATGGGACAGTTCCATAGTCTTCACATCAAGGGGATGTGTAAGAAAATGTCCTTTTTGTGTCGTTCCAAAGATAGAGGGCGGCATGAGGGATGAAAAAACATCCATAATCGATCTCATGCATCCATCTCACAAGAAGGTGACTATATGGGACAACAACTTCCTAGCATCGCCTTACGCGAAGTCCATGCTAAGGGAACTCATAGACAATGGCATCGAAGCGGACTTCAACCAGGGTCTCGACGCCAGGCTCATAGACGCAGAGACCGCTGGGCTGCTAGCCGATGTCAGATCGAAGAGCATACACATGGCCTATGACTGGCCGTGGGAGGGGCCATTCGTGAAGAGAGCGATCGATCTGTTAAGCGGGGCAGGGTACAGAAGGAAGAACCTGATATTCTACATGCTATACAACTTCTGGGACGACAAGCACAGGAAGGGGGACACGCCAATAGATTTCTTGAACAGGCTGCAGGACCTGATGGGATGGGGTGTATCTGCATATCCGATGCGTTTCATACCACTAGATGCCCTGGAAAGAAACTCATATGTTTCGCCGCTGTGGACTAAAGATCAGCTTGAGATGGTCGCGGATGCCAGAAGGGTGCTTGGCTATGCAGGTACATTTGTATCGTACAGGGGTTTCGTGGATAAGATCGCATCCGCAATGAACTTTGAGGAGGCGATGGAGTTGAGGCCACTAAAGCCGAAGACAAAGAACATGGTGCCGGCAATGGCTCCAGAAGTCTATTAAAGCAATAGTGTCAACAATGTGATACTTGGATCGTTTTTTGAGCCTTTCTATGTTCTATGCCTACAAAGGAAAAATTTAGCATGAAAGAGCGACTTAATAAAGGAAATATGTGGATCTCAGGGTATTACATGAGAAAAAGAATAGTAACTGGTCAGTCTGTTGTGCCTGACAATTTCATCCCGGTTTGGCACTTCTTTTGATAATTGATGGAGCATCTTCAATGAAATTCTTACCTCTCAACTTTGTAAAGAAGAACAGAAAAGAGGTCTTCCTATACCTGGACAATCCTGAAGTAGAGAAGACCTCAGACAAGGCAGAACAGCACTTCTCGGTACAGTCATGGCTGTTCAAGCATAGGTTCAAGACAAAGGATGGTCTTCTAAGGACATCCTACTGGTATCATTGGTACTTATCAACAGGGAATTGACAATGTCCGAATAACATAAGGATTATTACTTACTAAGAAGTACACTTTTATGCCTCTATGGGACACGATTAAGGGGTCTATAAAAGGAACAACTAAGAATATTCAAGATTCAATAAAAGAGAAGCGAAAATTAAAACAGTCTAAGGAAGAAATTTTGGAAAAATTTGAAATATCCCAGATGAAACAAATTTGCAAGGAATATATTGGTAAAGAGCCAGAACCTTACGAAATAAGCCCTATAACAGGGGAAAAGCGAAGACGTGATTTAACAAGAAGAGTGTATGTTAATTTTATTGAATCTAGGGTTTCTTTGGATGTTTTGAAAAATTATGCTGAAAAATTTAGAATTACCATATACAAAGAAGTAGAAAATCACTCGCCTAACAGTAAGAACGGTTTCAACCAATCGTCAACTAGTGGTCCCCTGAAGTATATTACTAAACAGTCAAAACCTGTACAAGCAAATGATTATTTGCCTAAATTGGAGGAAAATTATACTAGGTTGAAAGAAATATTAGATTACATCAAAAATGAATTTGATAATTATCGATATAAGATTAGAGATGAAAGAGAGCTAGAATCAATGATAGAAATTTATCTAAAAACGAGGTACAAGTTTACACAAAGACAGTACCCCATAGGAAGTGATAGAATAGATATTTTAGTAGATGGGAAATACGCAATTGAATTAAAGAAAGCTACAAGCATAGAAAGACTAAGAGGTTTAGTTAATCAAGTAGAGGATTATCAAAAACACTTTGAGAATAAGGGGGCTGTAGGGGCTATTATATGGGATTCTGGAAAAATGAGAGCCTCCGACATTGAAAGCAAACGCCAGGAATTAATAGCTAAGGGCTCTTACGCTGTAATAATTCATGCTAAATCGTGATACTAAATCCCATTTCAACCCCATTCTCCCACAAAGTATAAGTTACAAGGATCTTAATAGAGTTCCATCCTTTGTTCACCTTAAATGACTAAAACATACTAAAAAAAGTTAATCGGCATTACTCGTAGGAATATTTCATCATCTGCAGCTCTTATCTCAAATGAAGAGATTGAATCTATTTTTAAAAAGAGAGAGGGAGTTCCTACTGAAGAGTTATGGGAGGTTTTGCATAACACAAAATCTTCTGGCTTTGAAAGAATCATAACAGACGTGGTTATACGGATGGGATACTGTAAGGATTTTGAGGAAATTACTAAGGCAATTTGTCTACCTGGCGATGAAAGACTAGATAGTGAGGCATCGCAAGATAAATTAGGATTTGACAAGATATATCTTCAAGCTAAAGGATGGGACAAATATCAGACAGTTAGTGCAAAGGAAGGGAGAGATTTTAGCGGAGCATTGTCTGGTAACCTGGCCGAAAAAGACATATTCATAACAACGCTAAATTTCCTAAAGAAGCTTTAGAATTTTCTGAAAAGGATTCTGACCATAAAATTACCTTGATAGACGGTCTGAAGCTAGCAAACCTCATGACACAGAATAATGTTGGAGTCCGAGTTGTGACAAATTATAATTTGAAGGAGATAGACAAAGACTATTTCGAGTCATTTTGATAACGAGGGCGATGTGCAATAGTGAAGAAGACAACAAGCATTATGACATAGATTTTGAAACAATTAAAAAGAAATTCAAAAGAGCGGATTACAACAATATAAACAGTCTTATTATGTACGAAAAACGTGCCCTGCACCATTATAGAACTGGAACACCATGATAATAATACTTCTATGAAAAAAGTTCGTTAGGCGAACCTCTTATCCTTTTCTTCTTTATAAAGTTCATCACCTCATCGAGTTTCTTTATCAGAGAAGGATTCTGTGCCCTTACACGCATGGAATTCATCTTCCTCTCTGTCAAGGCATCGATCTCGTCAACGAAATCCTCTCCTTTCTTCAGCATTGTGTATATCATCTCGATAAGTATTCTTGCTATTGCAACTATCGCCCGATTCTTTCCGATCCTGCGTACAATGCTGAGGTATTTCGATTTCAACCTTTTTGAGTGCTTGATTACGATGTGTGCTGCATTGACGAGTATGAATCTCAGCATTGACGGTCCGTGTTTTGTTATATGCCCTCTTATGTCCCGATTACCGGATTGATCCTGTCTCGGTACAAGGCCGGAATAAGCTGAGAGTTTCTCCTTTGTCGCGAATCTCGATACATCATCTATTTCCGAGATTACGACGGCAGCGGAGTATACATTTATTCCCGGAATTGTCATGATCCTCTCAACATCCTTGTTTCCGAGGACCATCCTCGATATCTGATCCTCAACACCCCTCGCCTGATCGGAGAGATTCGATATCCTTTCCAGAGTTGAGGAAAGGATGAATCTGTCGGATTCGGAAAGGAGAGAGGAGGCCTTTTCGATCTCCGCAATACCCTTCTTTCCGAAGATGTCTGTTGCCTCTATTGCTATTCCATAGGAGGAGAGTAAAGCGTGTATACGATTCTTCAGCATCGTTATCTCCTCCCCTATCGACTTTCTGTACCTCGTTATGGATCGGAGATCCTCTGATTCTCTCGAGGGTAGATGTACCTCAGGGAGTTCACCGAGCCTCAGAAGCTTTGCAAGCTTGTATGAATCTTCCTTATCGTTTTTCTTTACTGTATTGAATATCAGAGATAGTTTTGAAGGATCCGCCAGGTGTACAGAGAAACCGAGATCACGAAGCTTCCTGGCAACATACTTACCCGTTGTGGATACTTCCAAGGCTATCTCGTTTCCATATACGGGATACCTCGATCTGAAGGATTCCCATGATTCCTCACTGTTGGCTATCTCATACTGTTCCTTTACATCTTATTC
The DNA here is from genome assembly GCA_021826835.1 of Thermoplasmata archaeon. The sequence goes on from JAKAYH010000094.1 coordinate 6,537, forward strand.
TCTTCCATTTCCGTAACATATACGGTACGTTTATGTACATCCAAACCAATATAGATATTGACCACCTCCTAGTGGTTTGTGAGAGTTCGAGTCGGAGTATGCTCGACAGTCTTCTATTCACCCTTGTTTCAGGGTAGTATGTCGAGACGAAGGGCAGCGAATCTAAAGAGCGGCCTCATGGGCCAAGTGAAATTTCTGCTGCCTTCCGACTCTCACGCTACATCGTCATGCAGCGTTTTCCTAAGAACTTTTTTCATTGACATCTATAGAGAAAAACAGATACATGAAGGGTATGCGAAAAGTAGTTTTCTTGATCATGGAGGCATCTTCATGAAGTCCAAATATTTGGCTGACGAGAAGTTCCAGATAGTCATGGAATCCTTCTCCGAGAACTTGACACAGGCTGAAATATGCCGGAGGCACGGCATATATCCCGTACAGCTGAGCAAGTGTTGGAACAGTTCATCCAGGGAGAAAAATCGGCACTGGCTCAGAGAGGGAATTCAGATTCGAGAGACGAGGAGATCGAGGATCTGAAGAAGATCATCGGAGATCAGAGCCTGGTCATAGACGCTTTTAAAAAAGGCTTCAAGGGAGGTCAAGATGATGATTCTTGAAGATCTGAAACATGAGATGTTCTTAAGGATAGCAACATGAACCTTCCTGCATCGAAACACAGAGGGCGAACAAAGAAAAGGAATCTCTTCAAACCAACTGGACCTGATCAGCTCTGGGAAACTGATATCACTTACATTCCAACCGAGTCAGGAATGACCAATCTCATGTGCATCAAGGACTGTTTCACAAAAGAATGGCAGGGATATCATTATTCCAGGTCATGTATGGCAAATGATGCCATGAAATTACTGGAGATCAAGCTTGAATACATACAGAAGCACACTCCGGAGGACAATGGAGGACATTGAATCATTCCATAACTCGATCAAGACAGACTATATCTGACCAAACGAGTTCTAGGATTTCCATTATGCCTCTTTAGAGATAGGAAAGGCATTCATCCATAGATTATCTTCCTCCAAAGGAATTCAGGAGGAGGTTCCTGGATGATCACGCATTCAGGGAAAGATTCGAGAAAAATGAAATTGAGGCGAAACCAGATGAGAATTAATGAAAAGTGTTCCAAATTCTGCTGGAGCAGATCAATGTTAATCGATCCTAAGAAAAGTAAAAGCTTGAAAATAAACAAGTCTATATTGTGATATCAGCAGAAAAAGATTAAAGAATGGAAATGGGTTAAAGTTTATAGTAAGACAAAGGTGAAGA
>JAKAYH010000095.1 GCA_021826835.1 Thermoplasmata archaeon
AAGACCTTTATTCAGGAATAATAAGTAAAAAATTTGCGAATACTTATTACAAAAATTTATAGAACAAGCCTCAATAGTAAATGTCATTATTAAAAAGTTGATCTCGGTTGTATAACAATAGTTATACGGCGTGATTTCAATCTTTTATGTGCAGAATGATCCGAGCCATCACAGAATATATGCATTCGAATCTCCAAACATAGTGTCCAGCAAACACAGCCACAACTAAGTAGTTTATTGAGAAAATCAGTAATAAACGACGTACACTTAAAAGATATAATGTTTAAGAATATCATGGAATTGAGCATAACTATCTAAGGAAAGGCAAAAACATTAGAATTCAAGATTCCTGATATTGAAATATCAAGGAATGATACTATCATTATGCAGAATACGATAATGTCAATTAACCCTCAAAAGAGGAAAGAGCTAGGAATAAACAAATCTACCCTCTGGTATCAGCAAAGGAAGATTAAAGAGGGGAAAGAGATTAAAGTTTATAGGAAGACAAGGGTGAAAATAAATTGAATTACAAAATAGCAAACTTGATACGTGCATATTTAAGATTCAGAGAATTAACAGTAGAAGGCGACAGATATACTGTAGAAAATCCAATCTCGATCATTATTCATAAAAAAGGATTAATAAAGCTTAGCAACGGTTTTTCAATTCCATTTGATAAAGATACGAAAAATAAATATTTAAGTATAGTTTACTTCGCTTTGATAAACGGGATCAGGTTTGGTGAAGGAAAATACCAATGGAAGTTAGATTATAAAAATGGAATAATTGAAACCTATCAGGGAATAAAATTCAAAATTAATCAAGTCTGGCTACTTGATGAAACTTTTCTCTACCAAATTCATTTCTCAGGTCTAGATTTAAAAAACAAAGTAGTTGTAACGGCGGGAGCCTATATTGGAGATACTCCTCTTTTTTATTCTTATTATGGGGCCAAGGTTTATGGTTTTGAACCAGATCCAATTTCTTACGGCCAAGCTTTAGAAAACATAAAATTGAATCCAAAACTTTCGGAAAACATAGTTTTGAGAAATTATGCTATAGGGACTGATAGAGACATAGACTTTCCTGTGAATCCGAATGGCAGTGGAGGCTCTTCCGTATATGAAGTTGAGGGATTAAAGACGGTTAAGATCAAATCAAAGAGTATTTCAACGGTTTTAAATGAATTTAATATATCAGAACCGTTTCTTCTTGACCTTGATATTAAGGGTTCAGAGTTTTCAGTGATAGAGGACGCCTCTATTGAGAAGTTCCAAAGAATTAGAATAGAGTACTCTCCTTATTTGCTTAACTCTAAAAATGAGACCCTTGACTATTTATTAAATAAATTAAAGAATTATGGCTTTAATAAAGTTAGAATTTACAAACACAATAATCTTCGCTTTGACTTAATGAATCACGGTACACTAGAAGCCGAAAAATAATTTTAATCCTACCATTGCAACACTAGTTACCGTATCAGAAAGACTGACACCAGCAATGTTCCAGCACATTGCCGACAACGATGGATAATATAGAATAGAAGAATACTGATAATATATCACTATTACTCAATAAGTCATAGATGTTTAGGGCCTCCTTAGGCTGATCAGTCAATATTCTATGAAAAAGTTCGTTGGACAAATTTCTTATCCTTTTCTTATTTATAAATTTTCTCACCTCTTCGAACTACCAATGATGAAAGAATTAACAGGGTATTAAAAAGGTATGTAAATTATTTCTAGTCTCATTTTCTGATCTGTTGCGATATTGCTGGAGTATTCTTGCAGGTATTTTAGAGGCACAGTTGACTGTCGCGAGGCTCTCGTAAAATATTAAAATGTTGTATTGTTAAATTAGTTTTCACATGCCAATACAGATATAATTATTGTGCATAATTTGATAACTTTCTTATGCTTATCCAAAATATGAAAGGCGTACTCCTTCATGGCGGCTCAGGGACTCGTCTGAGGCCATTCACATATACAGACGTTAAGCAGCTTCTACCGATAGCTGGAAAACCAATAAGTGAATATGCCCTTGAAAATCTAAAGGATGTGGGCATTAAGGATATTGACATTGTTATCGGTTCTGTGGGCGGCAACGAAGTAAAAAGCTATTATGGGAACGGAGAAAAGTGGGGAGTAAGTATAAGTTATACCTATCAGGAGAAACCTCTTGGGATTGCTCATGCCATCAGTCTCACGAAAGAATTTGTAGGAAATGATGATTTCATAGTATTCCTGGGTGACAACTATCTTAATGATGGCATATCCTCCCTTTATGATGCGTATAGTTCTGATGAAATGGATGGGATGCTTGCCCTTGTGAAGGTTAAGAACCCTTCCCAGTTCGGTATAGCAGAAGTCCGGAATGGGAAAATTGTAAAACTTGTAGAGAAGCCAAAGGAACCGAAATCGGATCTCGCCATAGCTGGGGTGTATTTTCTCAAACCTGAGATATTCGATGTGATCTCCAGCCTCAAACCTTCTGCGAGAGGTGAATATGAGATCACTGAAGCATACCAGGATATGATCGATCACGGTAAGAGAATAGGATATTCCATTGTAACCGGCTGGTTCAAGGATACAGGAACCGTGGACGATTTCCTTGAGTGCAATCGTCTCGTTCTGGACAAGATACCCAATAATCCCTCATCGGCAAAGAAGAATATTTCAGGTCGCGTGTTTATCGATCCCTCTGCCAGTGTTGATGAGAACTCCACAATCCTCGGCCCATGTTACGTGGGCCCAAATGCGGTGATCAACAACTGTTACGTTGGGCCTTTCACAAGCATAGGCGCAGGCTGCAAGGTCAATAACGCTGACGTGGAAGATTCAATACTCATGGACGGCGCAATAATCGACCTCGGTTCTTCCGCTACAGTCAGAAAGAGCATAATAGGACCTAACGCAAGAGTCTCGGTCGGAAAGGATCCGAAAAAGGTTATCCGCCTTATCCTTGGAAGAGATTCGTCGGTGGAACTTTGACTTCGCTGATTATTTTTGGTGGATCCGGACAGTTAGGGAAGAGTCTTTCCTCTCTATTCCCTGAAGCCATCTCCTACAGTCATTCCTCAGACAATAGAGAGGCAGATATCACCAATTTTAAGCAGTTGAAAGAAATCTTTCAATCGGAAAAACCTGAGATTGTCATAAACGCCTCTGCCTTCACAAATGTCGATGCATGCGAATTGGAAAAGGAGAGGGCGTTTGCTGTGAACTCCCTGGGCGTGATGAATATCGCATCTCTCTGCAGGGAATACTCCTCAAAATTCATTCATTTTTCCACCGACTATGTATTCAGTGGGAATAAAGGTCAATATTCGGAGGATTCTGTCCCTGATCCAATAAACTATTACGGATTCTCGAAATCCATAGGTGATGCTTACGCATTATCCGCCCCATCATCGCTCGTGGTCCGAACCTCCGGAGTATATGGGTATGGAAAGAATTTCCCGAGATTTCTTTGCGACAGCCTCAATGCGGGAAAAACCGTAAATGTGATTGAAGGATACTATTCCCCAATAACATCCGAGTTGCTTGCACGCTCTGTAAAATATTTAATCGAACACGATAAAAACATCTCCGGTATATTGAACATCGCAGGAGAGAAGATATCGAGATTCGATCTTGCCAAAACTATCGCCACGACATTCAATTTCAATTCGGATCTAATTGTGAAAGCACAAAAGTTATCCAACATGAAAGCTCTTCGCCCCTATGACTCGTCCCTTGACATTTCAAAGGCAAAAAGAATCATCGATTTTGACTTTTACAGCATAGACGCAAACATGAGATCGTTCAGGAAAATCTTAGGTGACTCGTAATGTTAATTATACCACGAGCCATACACTTTCATGCCTTTCAGCTTCATTAAGTTAAACATTCCCGATGTTATTTTAATTGAACCGGCATCTTACGTAGATTCAAGAGGATACTTTTTAGAGATGTTCAAATCCTCTTCTTTCAGCGAGAATGGAATAGATCTTAGATTTTCCCAGGACAATCTCTCTTTCTCAAAAAGAGGAACCGTGAGGGGACTGCACTTCCAGAAGCACCCTTACGAGCAAGGGAAGCTTGTTTCTGTAATCACAGGCAGCATATTCGATGTTGCAGTTGATCTACGTATTAATTCAGAGACATTCGGTAAATACGTTTCCGCTAACCTCTCTGAGGATAATCACAGGTCACTGTGGATTCCACCCGGATTCGGCCATGGTTTCATGGCCCTTGAGGATTCTCATGTGATGTACAAGGTCACAAACGAATACAACAAGGAGTATGATTCCGGGATAGTGTGGAATGATCCGGATATCGGAATAGGATGGCCTGATATCGAACCAATAATTTCCGATAAGGACAGAAAGCTTATGCCTTTCGAAAAATATAAGGAAGAAATGGGGATGATCAGGGAATGAAACTTCTGGTTACCGGCGGGTTGGGATTTATAGGATCAAATTTCATTAATTACTGGATTTCCAATCATCCTGATGACTATATTGTTAACGTAGACAAGGTTACTTATGCAGCAAACTTTGACAACATCAGCGAACCCAATTATAGAAATTATAGGTTTGTGAAGGCGGACATAAATGATAAGAAGGTGATGGAAGAACTCATAGCCTCTTCAGACACTATAATAAATTTCGCAGCTGAATCACATGTTGATAATTCCATAGCCTCTCCAGAGGAATTCCTCAAATCCAATTACATGGGTGTATTCAATATACTTGAACTGGTACGAAAGTACGATAAGAGATTTCACCAGGTCTCCACAGATGAGGTCTACGGTTCCCTGCCACTCGATTCTCATGACCGTTTTGATGAGAATTCTTGCTACAATCCTAAAAATCCATATTCCTCAACCAAGGCAGCTGCAGATCACCTTATTCGAGCCTATGTTAATACCTATGGAATAAAGGCAACAATATCAAACTGCAGCAACAATTTTGGATCCAACCAGCATCCGGAGAAGCTCATTCCAAAAACGATCCTCAATGCCCTCTCAAACCGAAGAATACCAATATACGGTAGTGGGAAACAGGTCAGGGACTGGATATATGTGGAGGATCACTGCACAGCCCTCGATTCAATAATTCACAATGGCAGAATAGGCCAAACCTATCTTGTAAGTTCAGAAAATGAAATAAGCAATATTGAAGTGGTTAACAGGATTCTGAGCATTCTCGATGCACCGAATAATCTGATCGAATATGTTTCCGATCGGCCGGGGCATGACAAGAGGTATGCATTGAGTCCAGAAAGGATTAAAAAAGAGCTAGGATGGTCTCCAAGAAATAATTTTGAGGATGCTCTAAGGGAGACTATAAATCATTATCATGAAAATATCTCCAAGTATACTAAGATGAATTGTGTTTAGTTCAGGCTGATCAGAATGATGGTAGCAAACAGCAGGAAAAAGTCTCCAGTTACATATTCTGAGATCCCTCTGTTCCTCAGTCTCGTCGACTACCCTAATAATTATTTTGCCAGCGATGATCCTAAAAAAATCATGGAATTCTACGATAGTTCCGAGAATAAGGAACAATTGATACAGTGGATGAAAGAGCGTCCAAAAGTCGTTGCTAATATTCATGGGGTTGAGGGGGACTCGAAGATCATTGTTGTAATACCAACTGCTGACTTCAATGGGAAATATGCAAAGGAATACAAAGAGAAAATATTCAAAGGCTTTCACATAATATTTGTAGAAAGCGGAGAAGTTCCGGATCTTTATTTCAATTTGTTCGTATAGCGAGGAACCTTTAAAATACGTCCTTGTGTCTGAAATTATTTTGCTTTGGTTTACAGAGTAGTAACTATCTTAAGTCGAATTTTAGAGTAAATTAATTTTATTTACTTTGATGATACAAATAGCGATATCACTATATATAAGTGAATACTGACAATTTGAAATGACTGAAAACCTCAATAGTTTCTCCTCATCACTTAAAAGAAGGCCCTTAATATTTACTGCGTTGCCACTGCGGGATAACCGGACAGGAGATTCCGCCCACGATGAGAAAATACTTTCAAATCTTGAATCACGGAAGAAAGATCTGGCCGGTGAATTGAGAAACTTCACAAGGCTCAATGCTGTGAGCGTTCCGGAACTTGTGGAGGAAAATCATGAAGGAAAACCCAGGTACAACAGCATCTATACGCGTTCACTTTCCAAGGGAACGGCTGACCTCATAGGTAAAGATGCAATCATTAACAAGGTCGTGGTTCATATGGAAACATACGAAAAGTTCGTTGAGTGGATGACTGAAACTTATTCTCTTGGCTTAAAAAACATGATCTTTGTTGGCGGAAATACGAGGCATCATCGATTCCCAGGACCAAGTGTGTCGGAGGCAAATCTCATTGCCAGGCACTTAAACTCTCTAAATAAATTGGAAGATTTAACTATCGGTAATATTTGTCTTCCTGAAAGAAGAGAGGAAGCAAAGAGAATGCTCTTCAAGACTATTTCTGGAGCTCAGTTTTTTACAACTCAGATATTATTCGACAGTTCTCAGATGATCAATTTACTTCAGGAATACGACCGGCTCTGTCGTATTGCAGAGGTTACACCTTCAACAATCTTACTTAGCTTTGCTCCTCTGAGAAGCAGTGCTGATCTCAACTTACTGGATTTTCTTGGTGTAGAACTTCCTGACAAGCCTAGAAATTATATACTCGAAAGTGGTGACTCAACCGATTCACCAAAGAGATCTGTAATAAATGCTCTTAAAGTTTATCTTGAGGTGATTGCAGGATCAGAAAAGGAGAGTGTCTCGGTTCCGCTGGGTGTGAATATAGAACAGTTAACGAGATCAAATTTCAAGACCTCTATGCTTATGCTGAAGGAGTTCAATGACACGGTAGATGCAATTGAGGACAAAATAAGTGAGAGGATTGTAGATTTGAAGCGGGGAGGCAATTGAAGTATACATCTTCTATTCATTGATATAAGCGCGTTAGAAAAAAAATTCGAACCTTGATTCAATTAGGGAATACTGTTTCCTTATATGGCGTCAAAATAGTCTTAGATTTTGATTGCTTCTACCCATGCCCTGAGTTCCGCTTCGGGTAAAGTGTCATGTGTTTCAAGAATTTTTACAAGATCATGCAGAACAGCCCCTCTCTTCGTGTCATTCCGTATGATAGGATCGCATGGATTGGGTCTTATGAGCTCCTTTGCCTTGTTCAATTCATCCTTCGTGATAGAGGAGAACTCTCTCAGGAAGTCTATTCTTGAGAGAACCCTGTCTATGTAATACTTATTCTCCATGTTGGAAAGAACAGCGGTGAGTGCACCAAACATCCCCATCTCTCTCTCGGTCTGAGATCTCCCTGTTCTGCGACGGATGTGCATCCTGCTCCACCTGTGGCCAATCTCCTCGATGCCGTTGTGCCTTACAACATTGATTGTATTCCCCTCTTTCCCAATCACAGGGGAGAGGAGTTCTGCCCTGTGATCCTCCACCCTGTTATGGAATATCCTTGAGATCCTTTCAAGTTCACCGCCAGAGAATTAACCTCCTTCATGACTGCAGAGACTGCAGCATTCAGATCCTTTCCCATGGCCTCTATACTCACCGTTTCCTTTTCTGATTGTGATGAACTTAGCTCCCTGGCAACTCTAAGAGCTTTCCTTACAGTTTCGAACCATACCCAGGTCCTGGAAATTATACGGTATTTTTTCAGCACCTCTGGATCCTGAACGATCCGATTGATCAGAGCATGAAGGTCCATGACCCTCCC
>JAKAYH010000096.1 GCA_021826835.1 Thermoplasmata archaeon
TCGTGGCAGAAAGCTTGATTCCATGAACGAAATGGAAAAGAATTTCGCTTTTGGAGAAGCCCTGGCACACATGATACACCTTTACAGAGAGAATAAGATTGAGAGAAGGGAGAAAAACGGTAGAATTTTTTTCAAAGCCCTGTTATAATGAAGACTTTTCTTTCAAATATTGATCTTACATAAACTCTTCATAATTTTATGCACATTTCTAAAATCTGGGGTTTATTCTATCTCCCTTAACTATTACATTACAATTTGTGCTAGCAAAAGTTTATTTTATTTAATCGCATTGAATTAATGTCTCATTAAATGGACACCTCTAATAACAGAAAGTATATAGGCAATTGTAAGAGAGATCATCTTTTTATAAGCTACGCTGTTGAAGATAGGGCGATTGCAGACTGGATAGCTATGCGTCTAATTGCTGCAGGATACAAAGTTTGGTATGATCGCTTTAAAATGCTCGGGGGGGAATCCTACCCAAGAGATATTTCTCAAGCAATACAAAAGCGTTGTTTTCGTTTAATAGCTTTGTTGTCGCGCAATTCTATACGCAAAGAAAACCCATTAAAAGAGAGGACGTTAGCGATAAACGTGGGGAAAAATCTTGGAATAGACTTTTTAATACCACTGAAAATAGACGATATTCAACCTTCGGAATTTGATTTTCTCGTTTCTGATATCGTATTCATCCAATTTAACAAAAGTTGGTATGAGGGATTTCTGGCTCTAATGAAGAAGCTTCAGCAATTAAAGACCCCAAAAAATCAAGTGGAAAATTACTCAACAATATCCACGTGGATGAACACCATGACAGAGCCATTGATTAAAGAGGAGAGGATTTGGTCGAATCTCTTCCCCGTTACAGAATACCCACTGATAATTGAAAAACGCAAAGTTCCTTTTGGCGCCAAAATTAGTCATTTAATTAAAGATTGGCCACATTTTTACTTAAATGATGATCTTTGGAGTTTTAGCGTACCAGAAGAACACATAACAGATCCATCGGTTAAACCTATTGAATTTGAATATTCTTTAGATAATAAATGGTGGACGGGGGTACCTCGTAATGTCGTTTCAGCTCTTATAAATCAATCATTGAAATATTACTCTCTAAAGAGAGGATTGATTGAGGATCCACTTTCTGGAAGGATTTATTTTCCAGATAAACTTCTAAAAGGAAATAAACTGCAATTTAGACGGTATGATGGTACAATAACTTATGTAAATGCATGTGGTTTAAGAAATTTCAAAAGTCGTAAGGATGGGAAATATATTTCCGAGCCCGCTATGTATCATCTTTCACCTGGATTTAAATTCTTGCCAGATGAAGTCGGGGTACCAGTAATAAGAGTAATTGTAGGTATTTTCTTTAATGATCCGCTGAATGGCCCATTTTCAGTACGTGCTTCAAATAGACGCCGAAAAGCCTTAGCCAAAGGCTGGTGGAATTATGAATGGTATGCCAGAGTCTTGGCTATTGCTAACTGGCTTACTAATTCAAAAAGTCATGAAGTAATACTATACACAAAACATGGAAATTTGACGGTAGAAGGGACTTCTCTCTATTACACAATTGACTTTGGTATACAAGAAAACGAATTTCTAGGTGCTTCTAGCATGGACTTCAACGAAGTAGAGGCAGAATTGGAGGAAGATGATGGACCATCAGATGAAAGTTACGACTAAGCTTATAAAGTTGAAAGAACCAGATCTTGTGTTCTCCCAAGGTCAACGGTTATCAGACCCAAAAATAGGGCTATCTGTATTTGGACCTGTGGATAAAGAAAGTCCACCACACCCGCGTAATGTTTCCTATGGAGTAATAGGAACGCCTAAAGGAATTGACTTAGTTATAAACTTTATCAAATTACTTAACGGACCCATAGTCTCTCAATATTATTATCCAAATGGGGAGAAACTTTGGCCACCTTTTCCTGGGTTTACAGTTGCATTTGATTCAACATTGCCGTACAATCCAACAAAGATTTTTGTAATTGATGAAGGTAAATTAAACAAAGCTGCTATGGAATTAGACCCAAATAAGAGGGCATTCAATGTTGTTAATTTATTTCTTGAAGGAGTAATTCACTTGCAAGGACTTGACGAGAAATATGATGTAATATTATGTATAGTTCCAGAAACCGTTTATTTGAATTGCCGGCCGAATAGTAACCTTAATTCTGGAATCGGGGAAAAAGTTACTTTTAATGTCAGAAAAGCAAGAGCCAGAACAATAGTAGATGTCTTTGGTGAAAGTAATCTAATGTACCGCTACTCTGTGGATTTCAGAAGACAAATCAAAGCCAGGTCCATGGAGTTAAGGAATCCTGTCCCACTCCAGATTCTTCGTGAATCCACTCTCGAGACGCAGGAAGAGCCTGATGCCAAATTTGGACCTTCTAAATCACCACTTTCTGACAGGGCATGGAACATAAGCACGACTCTTTACTTTAAGTCAGGTGGTAAACCATGGAAACTTGACACAGCACGTGAAGGGGTCTGTTATTTAGGTATTGTCTTTCGAAGATTGGATCCTACAATTGGAGACCAAACGGCTTGTTCAGCTGCATTAATGTTTCTTGATTCCGGGGATGGCAATGTTGTTAGAGGAGATTTCGGGCCTTGGTATTCGCCTAAAAATGAACAGTTTCACTTAAGCAAAGATGCAGCAAAGAATTTGCTTGAAAAAGTACTGTCAACCTATCAAAAATTAGAGGGAAAACCACTGAATGAGGTTTTTCTTCACTATAGGGCATGGATCAACAAAGATGAGTATGAAGGATTCCAACTTGCATGTCCTACTGGGGTTAAGTTGGTGTGTGTTAGGGTGAATCAAGAAAAGAAAGAAGTAAGATTGTATAGAGAGGGGACAAAACCGGTCATAAGGGGAACGCTCCTTAGAGTTAACGGTAAGAGATGCTATTTATTTAGCACTGGATATAAACCATATCTTGGCACTTATGATGGATGGGAAACTCCTGCACCTTTGAGAATAGATATTCAGTATGGAGAGGCCGATATAGTTCAGGTAGCAAAGGACATTCTAGGTTTAACTAAACTTAATTTCAACGAATGCAAATTTGGAGATGCCATGCCAGTAACGATTGGTTTTTCGGACGCTGTTGGTGAGATATTAGTTTCCAATCCTGACATAAGAGAACCAGATCCGAGGTTCAAATTCTATATATAAATTAGAACTTACCTCAAAAATTTTTAAAAAATTCGAAAATTATAGTGCTTTGCACATTTCAACGTACTAACGTCGTTTCTCTCAGAATGTTGTAATATTGCACCTTCAAATTAATCTCCTGGCTAATCTAATCCAGTCTGTTTGCTTCTATCCCCTCCCGAAGGTTCTCTTGAGATCATAATCCCTCTTCAGTATCCGTAGAAGCTTGTTTATCCACAATCGTATCCTGACACCTGAAAGATTGTTTCCTTCTATGAGCGCGCGCGTCTTTTCTTTATATGGAACCATCTTTGATCCTCTATTCCTTATCTCCTTTCCATTCGGTTCTGATTTTAGATATTTTCGCACGTTGTTCCTTGATGTGTTGATCTCCCTTGCGATGAACTTTATGCTTATTCCATTGTCCTTAACATTACATATATTCTCCATACCTCCCGACCATACAACTAAGACCACTTTCGGGGCATGGACAGAGGGCAAAATTAAATCGGCGATATATGTCAATTTTCTTCCAGCGAAAATGTACAAAAATTAAACGGCGTTTAAAGGAATCTACAGCACATTCAACAGGTCTTCCAGTAGAGTTATGAATCGTTGGTACAATCTTTCTTATCCCTCGGAAGATGCTTGTATAGCAGACATTTGTAATGCCAGTTATCCATACAAATATTCTGGAAATTCCTGCCAGTGATTTAAAAGGTCCACTTTACATTACCTTAGCTTTGCAAGGAATGTTATGAATGCATTTGATAAGGATAACTTCTCTTACCATTATTGTTCTTTTTAAACAGATTTTTCAAGTAGATGAGAAATGGTGGATCCATAATATCCTCTATCCGGTTTACAACTGGTGTGTTATACCTATTAAACCTTATGCTTGATTCAATTTGATACCTTCTTGTGATTCGACTACTTATAGCAGTGATTTGTTGTAGTGTCAAAACAACAAATTGTCCCCGCTGTATCTAATAATACAGTGGAATTAAGCATCACACAATCTCATAAATAACATATAAACTATCTTGAAAACAGAATTCGACTAATTTTTAAGGTAAAAAATTTTCAGCATTTGATACAGACAGCAACGTATGGGGAGAGTGCGATTATAGCAGCAAATGACATTCCTGGAAGATACCGATGTTGTGGTATATTATACCTTAGATAATCCTTTAGGTCATGATACTGACATTAAGCACTTCGAAAGATTGAAGGGCCAAACAATAAATTTACAGTCTCTTGTTCAGCTTGGTTTTTTACTCTCGGGAGATGGAACAATATCGAAAACAATCAATTTAAAATAAAAGAACTATTAAGTAGTGATTACTTCAAAGTCACCTTGAATGCATGAAGTACAATGGATAGTGTAAAGGCATTCTTGGTTGAAAAAAAGCTAGGTTTTAGAGATTACAATGGTTGAATAATAAAACAAAAAGCATATTCGAGAAGCGTATACGACTCGCTTTTTGATATGAGATAACATAATAAATGCAGGAATCTTAGGATAAAAATTATTCATGTAAAGTTGGATTTATAGCCAAGTTTACATTGTGTAAGCCTCGGGAGAATGAGAGTACAATTTTAGCTGCTAAATAGCGTCGCTTCAAATCTGCTTTTTAAGGAAAAATTTTGGTATATCATTCCTAGACAAAGTATAAATTTATTCTCGGGAAAAGAGTGGGAATCGGAATAATTAAAATTTCCTCGCACTATAATTAAGAAATAATTGTCGCACTGGTACAAACTAAAGAGACTGTCTGCTCTCCTGAGTGAGTGTAAATTAACTTTAGTTCTATAAATATATGATTTCTAGCTGGCCTCTGTCTATAGTGGCCTGAGGTGTGTTCATACGTTTTCTAATTATTGATAAATACCTTGGGTTCTTTTCTATTCCTATTGAATTCCTGCCGTAGTATTCTGCTACAACAGATGTTGTGCCAGAGCCCAGAAACGGGTCCAAAACACAATCTCCCTCGTTTGTGCATGCAAGGATAATGCGCTTAAGCAATTCAAATGGCTTCTGCGTGGGGTGGTCACCAGCCCATTTTTCGCTCTTTGGAGTTAGAGGAATTTCCCACATGTTCCTCATTTGCTTTCCATAGTTTATGGCACGCATAACGTCGTAGTTGAAGACCCATTTCGTCTTTGAGTGATTTTTCACTGCCCATATCAAATGCTCCGTGCTTTCTGTAAACATCCTACGAGTTATGTTAGGTTGTGCATTTGGTTTAAACCATACTATGCTGTTGTTTATCTTTGCATCAAGATGTTGAAGAATGAAACCAATCTGGTACATATTATGGAACGACCCGCATACCCATATGCTTCCTCCTTGCTTCAGAACCCTCATACATTCTGTTATCCAGTTGAGATTAAATTCAAAAAGTTCATCCTTTGTGAAAATATCCCATGCCTCCTGTAATGTGATGTGTTTGCTGTATTTCCAACCTAAACCTTTTTTCTTAGACAATCCGTACGGAGGGTCGGCGAAAACCAAGTCTATTGAGTTTTTTGGGATAGTCTTTAGAATCTCCAGACTATCGCCCGTATAGATTACATGTTTCATTTATTATTCTCCGTGTTTCTTCTGATCCATTCCTTCATCAGCGAGTTAACTTTGGTAGATACCTTAATGTCCATGTTTTCACAGAGTTCCTTGAACCTGAATAGAACATCTTCATCTACCGTTATATTAAGTGATACCTTTGTCATATCATCATCTCCCAAGATTAATGTTGATTTATGATGATTTATGCGTATCAAATAGTTTATTTAAACCTTCGTTACACTTTGATGAAAATTTCAAAAAGAGATGGAAGCGGTCAACATATAAACTCATTCAAAGAGTTCATCCTGAAGAATAGAACAGTAATTGGTGTATTTCAGGGCTCCAGAGGCAAGAATCCTAGTCTTGATATAATTGTGAGATACAAGGAACCTGGTAAACAAATCAGGACACCAAAACACCTCCACTGGGCGATTGATCTCCTCATAAAGAAGGAACATGAACCGAGGTTGACTAAGATGTTCGTTTGTTACCTTCTTTCTATGTGGGACAAGATAGCTCCGTTTCGGAGCAAAGCAGAACAGCAGAAATGCCAATTGAAATACAGTGGAGATGAATATTTATCCATGTTCTATGAACTGAATAAATACGGTGAATATTCCGTGGAGTTCATAGCAAAAGTCATGGAGCTGATTATGATTCAAGAAAAAACAGGTCTTGCTACGGCATTTATGTTCAAAGGCGTTCTAGAGAGTATTTATAAAGACAAAGATATATTTTCCATCGTTGCATCAGCTGGGTTCAATGGCAGATAAAGTGGATATGTGCATATCGAAGATAAAGAAATCTGTTTCTTTTTGTTCTTGGTGTTATGCCGATTTATCGAATCTCATAATAAGATAATAGTGAAATGAAATCATAAAGTACTGATTTTATGGAACAGAATCTCATAGACTAAATTTGCATTTCTTCTTAGATGCTAAGGTACTTATGAAATCCAAGTGAGTCTCCAGTTCCTAATTTTATATAGAAGATCTGCATATTTTGGTTCGCGAAACTAAATTAGTATCTCTGTTTGTATTAAGCTCTTCTAGTAGTAGGTATGCAGAATAGATGACATTGCAGAAAGGCAACTCATAATTGTTTCTTTTGACTGGTAAAGTGTAAAGGGCACAAATATGTTAGATAAACTAATTATCAACAATATTGATGAGAAGACAACAATTAGGTATCATATATAACCAATGCATATTTAAACAAAACCTCGAGATACTCAAACGGGGCGGTGATTATTGCTTGATAAATTTACCTGAGTTTGTCAATTTATTCTTAATTGATTGAGTATTTGGTATAAGATTCTTTTCTCTAATTTCGATGCGGGGTGTAAAATATATATTTGAGTGGGTTCATCTGTAACTTTCGTATCTAAGTCCACTTAAGACCAAGCTGTATATTACCTATATTCACAGCGCCCCCCTTCGGTTTGTTGTTCTTGATTTCACCGAGTGAATACACTTAAAGAAAAGACGTTCGTGAATCTAATTTCACTTTTCCATAGAGCTAGAATTCCGACATTTAAGGATTCATCAGGATTGCTGAAAAATAGCATACGGAAAAGATGATCCGGGATTTGAATAAACTGATAAAACTAATACCGTATAACTTAGAGTATATTACGACAGAGATTGCAAGAAAGCATAAGCTGGCTAGAAATTTTTTGGTATCAAGCCTATACATTTTTTTAAAATGCTTAAGAATTAAAATTCCAAAGGCATGCTTTCCTCTAGCAGGTAGGCTGAATGCGAAATTTCCGTGCTTAAATATGGTGCCAGGGAGTAAGATAGTCAATAGATTTTTGGTAATTACAAAAAGCTGGTCAGGCAGCCGTTGAGTCCAGATCCACAGGTCTTGGGCAGAAACGTGACTCCCGCGTTAGCTGTTAGCGCTTTACTGAAGATTGCTGCACATCTAAAGGGAAATGGTTTTATATCAGCCATAATGTAGTGTGAATTACCATCGTTTATTGGTGAATATATGGATCAAAAAAATGCTGGAA
>JAKAYH010000097.1 GCA_021826835.1 Thermoplasmata archaeon
AGATAGCTTGAAATAGGTATGACTATATTAGTAAAGTTTTGGTATGTTCCCAGAAGTTTTGTCTGCGGATTGTATCCGTAAGGAATTGTTTGATTGCTCTTATAGCAGCTTAAGGTTGCACATGATGTATAGTTGCTGGTTGATGCAGATAATCCCGAAAAGTAATGGATCATTATTGCAGGTTCAGAAGGATCTGATTGTGATTGAACCATTGCGGAAAAGTATGTATACCCTAAAGATTCCAAAATAGAAACACTATCAAATTTATGTGTTCCAAAGAATGTAGAGTAGGATAGCTTATATGCATTGAATAAAGTACCTGCATATTGGGCACAGCCGGAGCACTGGTATACATTGATAATAGCACACCCATTTTGGTTAGTTGTATTTACATCCGTTCCCGAGTAAAGAATTTCCAATCCTTTTACGGGCTCTCCAAACTGATTATAAACATAAATTGGGAATTTAACATATGAATTTCCTCTTACATATATTGGCGATACAACAATATTTAGTTTTGTGCTCCCAATACGATCTTTCTCAAGGTTATAAAATGAAAAAATGGATGCTGAAAGGACAAGAACAAGAGCTATTGCAATAATCTTCTTCCATGTAATATAACCATCCATTCACTGAATAAGTTAAAGTTCATTAAAAATATTATCTAAATTGCAGCATGATAACTTAGTGGGTTCAGTCAAATGTTTTGAAATATCCTCTTCTATATTATACAATAGAATTTATTCGCTTAGAAAGCAAACAATGTCCTTTAGTTGATTGGATGAATACTTTAAATATAACCTCTCCAGCCTATCTTCCCCCTTTGATTGAAAACTTTATTTATTCATTGGGCTTTAATTGAGATATGTATAAATTTCCATCGGAAGAATGGGCAAATGCATATTTTGAAAAGCTAAATGGAAACGCTGATTACAAAGACTCAGCAAGAGATTGGGAGGGGGATATAACCCTAATTATCAATGCAGATGAGACCATGAAAGAAGATGCGTATCTCTATCTCGATCTATATCACGGAATTTGCAGAAAATACATATTCACAAATGACCTGAATAAAATTCCAAAATCTGAATTCACTTATTCAGGAAAATTTGGAAATTGGAAAAAGTTGATCAACGGTGAAGTAGACCCAATAAAGGGAATTTTGACCGGGAAATTCAAGCTTAAGGGATCGATGGCAAAGATTATGAGATATACCAAGGCAGCAAAATTAATGGTCAACACTGCTTCTCAGGTCCCGTCGGTGTTCTGAATGTGGTTTTTTAGAAGCCCGTCAATAATATACGGGGAAGATTCCATTTCTTATCTGAATGATATTCCTCAAAGAAGGATTGCCATATTAACTGATGGAAACATTGTGAGAGCTGGACTGGTGCAGAAAGTCAGGCATGAACTTCCTGAAGATGCA
The DNA here is from genome assembly GCA_021826835.1 of Thermoplasmata archaeon. The sequence continues at coordinate 1,427 of JAKAYH010000097.1, forward strand.
AAGGTTCTCATAATAGATGATGTCCCCGTTGAACCAACATTATCATATGTTTCTTCCATTAAGGGAAAAATAGATCAATTCAAACCTGATCTCATTATGGGACTTGGAGGCGGATCTTGCATGGATTGCGCAAAAGCTGCCTTTGTCACCTATGAGAAACCTGGTCTTGACATGCATGATATTACTCCACTCATAAATCTTGATCTTAGAAAGAAAGCCAGGATAATCCTCATACCAACAACCAGTGGAACAGGATCAGAATGCTCCTGGGCGGCGGTGATTAGTGAGGATGATCATGGCAGAAAGAATGAATTTGCCTCGCCTGAAATAATTGCGGATTTTGCAATACTTGATCCGGTTATGGTAAGTTCTCTTCCTGAAATGGTTAGAAAAAGCACAGCAATAGATGCCCTTACGCATGCCATAGAGGCAAGAAGCAGTGCATGGAAAAACCCATACTCCGATATATTTGCCGATAAAGCTGTTGAACTTATCACTTCAAACCTCATGGACGCAATAGCCGACAATGAAAATGTAGATGCGATCACTAATGTTCACATAGGTGCCTCAATGGCTGGTCTAGCTTTCTCCAACTCCCAGATAACTCTTGCTCATTCCCTTGGACATTCGCTTGGAGCCCATTTCAATATTCCACACGGAATTTCGGTGGGCATATTCCTTCCGCATGTTATCCGCTTCAATTATTCTCAAGCAAAATCAGAGTATTCAGCCATAAATAAAAAGTTTCCAAAGTCCCTGAGAAAAAAATATCTGCATCTTACAGTTGAAAATTTCCTGAAACAGCTTTCAATGCCAATGACAATTGCTGATCTGAAAATTCCTAAAAATGAATATGAAAAAAAGATGGATTCTATGGCAAGCCTTGCCCTTGAATCAACAGGAACGGTGTTGAACCCAAGAGATGCAGGAAGAAGTGAACTGGAGATGCTTTTCAAGGAGATTGAATGAGATGAAAAGATATGGAAATTTAATCAATGGAAACATGGATAATGCCGGTATTGAATATGATGTAATTTCACCCATAGACGGTTCAATTTATGCAAAGGCCGTTAAAGCCAGTGAGGAGAAGACAAAGGAAGCAATAGATATTGCCTATGACGCCAGGGAAAAATGGGAGAATATTCCACTTTCCGGACGGAAGAAAATATTTGCCAAAATGGTTTCCATCTTTGAGGAAAAGCTTGATGATTATGCAAGGATCGAGGCAGAGAATACAGGAAGGACACTTCGTCAAAGTGTGTTTATGGATACGAATATTGCCCTAGAACACATGCGGTATTTTTCCACTACAAACGAATTCAAGAGCAGCCGAAAGATTAAGCATCCGGAATATCCCCAGAGTTATGGCATTGTTCAGAACAGACCCATTGGAGTAGTTGGTGCCATAACTCCATGGAATGTACCACTTCTCATGGCAGTATGGAAAATATTCCCTGCACTTCTTGCTGGCAATACCATGGTTCTCAAACCAAGTCATTACACCCCAGCAACGACATTTGAACTTGCACTGGATCTAAAGAGAGCCGGACTGCCTGATGGAGTTCTAAATATTGTCACAGGTGAAGGATCAGTTATTGGAAAGGCCCTTGCCAAGAGTGAAAAGGTTAGGGGCCTTTCATTTACGGGAAGCACCGAAACAGGAAGAAATGTGACCAGAAATGCCGCAGGAACCATCAAGAAAATTGTTATGGAACTTGGAGGGAAATCTCCAAATATTGTCCTTGAGGATGCCGATCTTGAAAGGGCTGCGAAGGGCGTTCTATTTGGTATATTTCTCCATTCTGGTCAGTTGTGCGAAAGCGGAAGCAGACTTCTGGTTCAGTCCTCAATAAAGGAGAAATTCCTGAGAGTATTAGAATCCTATGCGGAGAGGATGAAAAGCGGTGATCCTCTTGATATGAATACGGATATTGGAGCAATAACAACCGCAGAACAATATGATAAGATTAGAAATATGATCCGCAGGGCAGAGGATGATGGAGCTAAGGTATTCTACAGAAAAACAATAGAAGGAAGCGTTCCCAAAGGAGGCTTCTATATCGGGCCAACCATAATGGATAATTTAAGTCCGGGGATGGAAATAGCCAGTGAGGAGGTGTTTGGACCTGTGCTTTCAGTTCTTGAATTTGATAAGATCAGTGAAGCTGTAGAGATTGCAAACCAGAGCAATTATGGTCTTGCATGCGGTGTGTGGTCTAAGGACACAAGAAAAGCAATTAAAGTTGCAAACATGATTAACGCGGGAACTGTGTGGATTAACGATTACCACCTCATATCTGCGGCTGCACCAAGAGGGGGATTTGGTAACAGTGGAATAGGAAGGGAACTTGGAAGGGAAGGAATTTATGAATTCACAGAGTCACGGCACTTCTTCGTAAGTGATGAAAATAATGAGCTTGTCGATCTTTCCTTTGGATTGATCGTCTCAGATTAGGCTATGTATGAGGTTGCTGAGGAATCAAATTTCTTGATAAATCTTATTTTATCTCCCCTTCCGCCCTGAAGTTCCCTGATCTGTGGATATATCTTCCATAGATCACCCATACTAATAATTGCTGCAGGATGCTTCATGCCATATGTGGAAACGGCAACCAGTAATGTCATATGTCTTGCTGTGTTTTCGTCGATATAACCAAGTGAATGCATATATTCATGAGTCAATAACATATAGACAAATGAATTAAATTCTTTATGGGATGTTGTCAATTTCTTCATGACCTCTACTATTTCTTCATTCATTACTATGTAATTTCCCCAAATTTCCCAAAGGGCTCCGACATTCCACGGCAAGTTTGAAAATGCCAAACCAAGACCTGAACGTTCCTGCTTGAAAACTTCCTTTACAGATCTCTTAACCACGTCAAAGATCTCATCGATATCCATTTGATCATCGAGAGAGAAAGCTTCTTTGTTTTTTTCTTCCAGATACAAAAGTTCTATCTCTTTTTTCTTTCTTGCTGCTTCAGAAAGAACTCTTGGTTCATCCGGAGGAATGTTCCCATGAGTCATGCTCGGAAATGACTTTCATAATATTAACCTTTTTATAAATTAAATGTTTCAATGAAACATACTTTATGAGTAACTGAATAATAATGACCCATGACAAAGAAGACAATAAATTTAAAGGATGATTTGAAAAATAGAATATTTTCTGATTCAGTAATGGACGGAAACGTTCTCTACATATCAGGACAGGTTGGAACTGCTGAAGGAGAGGATAATTCCTTTGAGAAACAATTCAGAAGGGTTTTGGAAAAATTGAGTTCAATCCTCAAAAAAGCGGATATGTCTCTGGAAAATGTTCTTCGGGTTGGCGTATATTTGAAAGAGAGAAGTGATTTCCAAAAAATGAATCAGCTTTTCACGGAGTATTTTCCAAAGAACCCGCCTGCAAGATCAACAATTATAACAAATCTCGTAAATGAAAATATGCTTGTGGAAATCGATGCAATAGCATCCAGATAATTTCCCATCTTTGCTCTTGCAAGGATTTTGTTCTACTCACAATGGCAATAGGAGACTTAAGAGTGTTATTGTCAAAACTGGAAAACCAATGATAAAGCCGGTCTTCATATAGTAAAGAGGCTTAATCTCTATTCCCCTCTTTCTTTGGAGGGTAAAGAGCCATAACAGTGTTGCCAGAGAACCTATTGGTGTAAATTTTGGTCCGATGTCATTGGCGATGACACTTGCATATGCTAGAGTCAACCCGTTGTGAATCTGCCCTATTGCAAGACTGGCAAGAAGCGTGGATGGCATATTATTCATTGTGGCTGCTATGGCTGCGAAGAGGTAGCCTGAAAGTAATAAATGTAATGGATAAGGTAAGAAAACTGTAGCGTTAATAAGATAAACCATTATTGAGGTAAAGCCGTTAGACCCAAAGGCATAAACAACCATATACATACCTAGGGAAAAAATTACAATCTGCCAAGGGGCTTCTTTAACAGCCTTCTTTACATCCACTTTTCCCTTCAGCTTTGAAATTATTGCAAGTGCCCCAACCAAGGGAACAGAAATGAATGCTACTGGTATATCATAAATGCCCCCAATGGAATTTCCAACAATGAGAAGAAATATGACGGGAATAAATAATTTGAAAACCAGCGGATCTTTAATGGCATCTTCAGGATTTTTTAAATCATCAGTTTCATAGCTGTCAGGAATTTCCTTTCTAAAATAGATATAGAGAAAGAAAACGCTTGCACCTATGCTCACGAGATCCGGTAAAATCATGACCTCTGCGTATGAAAGAAATGAAATATGAAAATAACTTGATGTTACTATATTCACAAGATTGCTTATCACAAGTGGAATGCTTGAAGAATCTGCAATAAAACCTGTGGCAATAATGAATGGGATCATTGCTTTTCCGCTTATCTTTGTTCTAACAAGCAGGGAAACAACTATGGGAGTTAGAATAAGGGCGGTTCCATCGTTGGCAAAAAAGGCAGATATGATTGCTCCAAGAAGTATGAGGTATACAAACATCCTTTTCCCGTTGCCGTTTGCAAATCTTGCGAACTTAATTGCCGCATATTCAAAGACCCCTGCTTCGTCAAATATTATGGATGAAATTATAATTGCAACAAATGTAAATGTGGCATTCCACACAATATTCCATACAACCTCAATGCCATGGAAACTTAAAATTCCAAAGACCAGTGCCAAAAGTGCTCCAAGAAGGGCGGAATAGCCAATGGGGATGTTCTTCGGTTTCACTATGACCATGAACAGTGTAAACAGGAATATGGCAAGAGAGATAAAAAATTGAATATAATTCATATAAGATTACCGAATTTTCGCAAGACTATTCCTTATTGCTATACCATATTATTTGGTATCGTTCTTGAGTACTTTCACTCTTGCCTGAATCTCATCCCTGATTTTCCTTACATCTTCAATTGGCTTGCCCTTAGGGTCTTCCAGATTCCAGTCCTCAGACTTCTTTTTCATTTTTCCAAGAAGTACCGCAGGACAGACGCTTTCAACAGAACAACCCATGAGAATTATTCGATCTGCTTCATCGATCATCCTGGCATCAAGATATCTGGGCTTTGACTGCGAAATCTCTATGCCGACCTCCTTCATGGCCTTCGCTACAATGGGATTTACCTCACTGGCAGGTACTGTTCCTGCACTAGACGCATCCAGACCCATGGATCTTGCAAAGGCCTCTGCCATTTTACTCCTTCCAGCATTTTCAATGCAAACAAAGAGAACCTTCATTCCCATATGATCCTTATGCGCTTTGACTTAATATATTATGAACTACAAAATATTGTAGTAAACCACTCCCAGCTACATAATCCTAGCTTTCAACTGGTGGTTCTTGAGATCAAAAATAGCACCCTCTAAAATAGTCTATCTGACAGCACCTGTTCTTGATGTTGAGGGAAGCAATGAAATCCAATTCTCCCTCAAGACCACCGGAAATACATATTAACCTGGATTATTCCGGTCTATTCCTCTTGTCTATTGCTTGGCAATCGGGGCATTTTCTTCTGGTGTTATGTGAGTGTATGGGTATAACAGTAATTCCCTTTTACTGCAACCTGTTGTGAATCCTTGCTGTGGCTATTCTATTTGTCACGTTGTCTTTATAGTGGATCCTGACACATTTATTGTTCTCCGTAGAGAATTTCTATTTTAGATGGTGAAGCAATTTGAGTATCAGAACTTTCCGCAACTATGGAACTATTCTGTTTGTTATGCATATATTTTCCGGTCCAAATTTTTCAAGACCCCTACACTTTGGTCTCCTCGAATGGAAATAAATGAATAAAAATTAAAGGAAATCTGCAACAATTATGGGGAGCAGGACTGTTGCATCTCCATAAACATTAACAAATTCCGCGTCTGGTTTTACCTTTTTCCATGAAATGGCTTCTTCAAGCTTTGCCCCAGAGAGTGACCCGTCATATTCCTGTGCGGTAGTTATGTATATGGCATAGTCGAGACCACCCCTGAACTGGTTCCACCATATTGTATGGTGTTTTGATATGCCGCCGCCAATCATGATTGCTCCAGCCTTATCAGAAGTGAATACGATATCAGAAATGAGATGTTGATCCATGAGGATATCAAGATTGAAATCCCTGTGCGTTTCATAGAATGACCAGAATTGTGAACCTACTGAACCATCCGGAATTCCGGGGATGAATATTGGTATACCTTTCTCTGCAGCTGCGGAAAGTATTGAATCCTGATGATCCATATTCTTGCCTATCCTTGCAAGAATTTCAGACGGTGCCCATGTCTTCTTTTCTTTGTCAAGAATGCACA
>JAKAYH010000098.1 GCA_021826835.1 Thermoplasmata archaeon
GGCTACCTGGCGAACAATAAGAATTGAGGAGGAAAAGATACTGGTTGAACCTTTTGTCACAGCTGCACTTGCACCCAAGTGGACTGGTGAAGATATACCAGTTCTACCCGATGTTGTGAAGAGAGTCTCAGAAAACAGGAAGAAAAGGGTAATAGATGAGTGTGTAACTGGACAACCCAGAGAGATTCTAAAGGAGTGGTATGAGAGTGAAGCTGGTACATTTGAAAGGGTTATTATTGAGTCACAGGGCTCGGAAATTGTCATACAATCAATGCTTGGAACGAGAGGAAATTTTGCCCTCACTGAAATTCTTGGAGGAATTATAACAACCATAACAGGAGAAAGTGTGGAATCGGATTATTCTCCGTATCATATATTCTTCAGGGTCTCCAGAAGATTGTCTGCAACAGATATAGAAAAAATAATTCTGGGAATAGAAGAAGAAAGAATTATGTCATATATTGAAGCAAGCTCGAGAAGATCAAGGTTCTTCACAAATGTATTTCTCTATGAGGCAAGGAAATTTGGAGTAATAAAAAATGATGCGGATATTTCAAGAATTAGGTTCGACAAGATCGTTGAATCTTACAAAGATACGGTTCTTTATCGCGATTCTGTAAGAAAGATGATCGCAGATTACATGGATATAGATTCAGTTGTAGATTTTCTTCACAGAATCCATACCAATTCAGTGACTTTCATAGGAAAAGACCGAATATCAAAGTCATCAGAAGTGTTTCTAACCCATTATTCTGAGCGGATAATGCCCCTTAAACCCACAAAGGCGATTATTGATTCGGTTACTTCAAGGCTTATGAATGAGGAAATAACTCTTCTGTGCCTTTCCTGCAAAAATACGAGAACCATGAAGGTAAAGGAGGTAACTGTAACCAAATGCCCTGTTTGTGGAAGTTCTCTCGTTGCTGGTATCTCTCACTATGAAAAGGATGAGATAATGAAGGGCATAAATTCAGGTAAAATCGATGAAAAAACTCTGAGAAGACTTCGGAAAAATGCCCATCTGGTGAAGGAGCGTGGCAGGAAGGCCATAATAGCATTGGCCGGAAGAGGCATAGGATCAGAAACCGCTTCCAGAATCTTATCTGTGAGTTATTTCAATGACGAAGATTTTATAAAGGAAATTCTCAATTCTGAAATGGAATATGCAAGAAATCGGAGGTTCTGGAACTGAAGAATCCTGAACTTTGTATGCTAAAGGATAAAGCCATTGACTTGAACATGGAGATTCCCATACTTGTAGAAGGAAATCACGACGTTAATGCCTTGCGGGAAATTGGTTTTAAGGGCCATATTATAAAAATCAACAGAGGTCTCTCCCTTGACATATTTGCAGAAAAAATTGCAAGAAATTTTCCAAATGTGATTATTCTCATGGATTTTGACAGGAGAGGGCGATCGATAAATGAAAGGCTGGTTGTACTTCTAAAATCATATGGGTGCAACATTAACAGAGATTTGTGGGATTTCATTATGAAAAATTATAACATAAAGAGTGTGGAAGATATTCCTTGGCTTATCAGGAAAGTATTATCTGAATCAGAATCTGGCATAAAGAATAGATTTTGATCTTTATCGGCTTTCTGTACTACTTTTACTTAATATTGAATTGAGCTTTTTAGTTACTCTCATCCTTATATCTCTGTCAGATTCGTAATTCTTTACTTGCTTGCCCCCTTCATAAACAGTCCGGTTGAGAATTTCCAATATACCCCCGCACTGACATTTTCCAATGCGCGATGAAGAAGGGATAACTTTAAGTTTTTTGCAATTTGAACATCTGAAAACGTCCTTTTTACCTGAATACTTTCCCTTCTTTGTTATTGCATTTCCATTTATACTCACTATATCCATGGAAAAATCGATAGATTTCGCTGACGAGATGTATGTTCCAACGCCGAATGATTCTGCGCCAGCTTCCCTGAGTTTTGCAACAGAATCATAATCAAGTCCGCCTGAAACCATTATCTTAATGCTTTTGAAGCCTCTAAGGTCCAATTCCCATCTTATCTCCCTTACAATATTTGGGAAGTTTCCCCTTCGGGATCTTGGAGTATCCAGTCTAATATAATCTATGTCGGGAAACATTCTGGCAGCTCTCAGTGCACTCTCTTTTTCATCGCTGAAAGTATCAATGAGAATGGTTCTTTTTCCCTTTGGAAAGTTATGCGCAATATATTTCCATGCCTCTTCTTCCCCCATGATCAGTGCCATTGAATGGGGCATCGTTCCAATCGGTTCCATGGATATCCTTTCTGCTCCTAAAATTCCCGATACACCGTAGGCACCTCCGATGTAAGCAGCCCTGTCAATCATTGGCGATATTGCAGGGTGCATTCTCCTGATACCAAATGAATAGAATGGATATGGATAGCTTGCAATATAGACTCTCGATGAAGCTGTTGAAATGCCGGATGATTGACATATAAGTCCTAGGATGGCTGTTTCCATCTCTCCTATTTCTGAGTATTTACCTTCAATTGTTATGAAAGGTACAGGAATTCCAGCACTGTCCCTTGTTCCTATAATCTCACCCTCCTCTATGGCGCTAATAGTCAAGTTTCTTGGAGAAAGAAGAGATAAAACTTCTTTTAAACCGCTGAATGTTATCCATTCCTCCTCGTTGGAAGAGGTTATTTCAGCAACAACCTCCTGATCGTGGGAAAGTCCTTTCATACTTCTGCTGAAATATACATCACTCGCTTTGCCTGCCCTTATTTCTTCCTCATCTGCTATAAAAAATCCAGAATGATCCTTAACCGTATTAATCAACCTCTTCACTTTTTATTATGGTCACGCCATAGTTTCGTTTCATATCTTCCAATGCCCTCAAATGATTTTCCTCAGAAATAGAAGCACAAAGATCCTCAATAACTGTTATATTATATCCCCGGAAAAAAGCTCCAGCAGCCGTATGAAGAACACAGATATCTGTGCTTATTCCCATGAGGTATATATGTGAAACTCCGTTTGCCCTTAAATAACCATCCAGATCAGAATCGAAAAACGCGTCGAAGTGCCTCTTTTGTACATGATATCCCGGGATTCCAAAGAGTGTTTCATGAAGTTCTGACCCCCATTCACCCAATATACAGTGTTCACCCCATACCTTGAATTCTGGATCATTTGGAATATGGCTGTCCTTTGTGAATATAACTAAATCGTTCTCTCTTTCTGAAAGGAATTTGGATGCTTTCTTCGTTACCTCAAGAGCCCTCTCGCTTCCAAACTTACCTTCAACAAAATCGTTGACCAGATCGACTACAACAAAGGTTTTCTTGGCGCTATTCATAAAACCACTGACTTCCGTCTTTCTTGTCTTCAATTGTAACTCCCGATTCTTTCAGTGCTTTCCTAATGTCATCAGACTCCTTAAACAGTTTCTTCATTCTGAGATTTTCCCTTATTGAAAGAAGTATTTCCACAGTCTCTGAGGATATTTGTTTCGGTTTGTCGGTAAATATAATTGAAAGAAAACTGTCTGCCCATTTTATTATTTCAATTCCTTTGGTTGCTTCCTCGCGCGATAAGGTGGTTTCTTTCTCAATTACTTTTTCTGCTATGTCCATTATGGATCTTAATGCACCTCTGGTGTTGAAATCATCATCCATAAATTCCTTTATACGTTCATTATACAACTCAAAATCTGTGCCTGAACCAGCCCCTTTGGCCTGTTCCAATATTCTAATAGCGCGTTTTATGTAATTCAGGTTAACTCTGGATTCTTTTAAAAGTTCCATGCTGAAATCTGCAATAGATCTGTATTGAGAGGAAAGCATGGCATACCTTATCTCTGCAGCCGAATAGTCCTTTAAAAGATCGCCAGGCACAAGGAAGTTGTTGAGAGATTTTGACATTTTCTGACCGTTCAATGTAAGCATACCAGTATGCATCCAGAAATTGCTCAGGCGATCCTTGTCACTAATGCTTCGCATAATGGCTATTTCCCCTTCATGATGTGGGAATATGAGGTCAACTCCTCCACCATGTAAATCGTAGACATCTCCAAAGTATTCCTTTGTTATTGCCGTATCTTCAATGTTCCACCCGGGTCTGCCTTCCCCCCATGGGGAACTCCAGAATGGCTCACCCGGTTTCTTAAATTTCCATAGAACAAAGTCTCCCTGATTTTCCTTACCTTCTGAGACTGTCGCTCTTAAACCGGATCTCAATGACTCTGTGTTTTGACCAGATAGTTTTCCATAATCCTTGAATTTACTGATCCTGAAATATATACCATCCTCAAGTTTGTATGTATATCCCTTTTCTTCAAGTATCTTTATCTGTTCAATTATTTCATTGATGTGATATGTTGCCCTTGCATAGAGTGATACAGAATCTATTGAGAATGTCCTCATCGATTCCATATATTCTTTCATGAATGAAGATGAAAGTTTCTCAGACAATACAGAGGTTTCATTTGCCCTGGTAATTATTTTATCATCAATATCTGTGATGTTCTGGAGATAAAAGACCTCATAACCGGAAGCTCTCAAGTATTTTGCAACGACATCAAAAAATATGAATGTCCGCAGATTGCCCATGTGCGGAGAATCGTATGGGGTTATGCCGCAGACGTACATCTTCACACGCTTGCCATTAATTGGCTTGAATTCTTCCTTTGAAGATGTCATCGTGTTAAATATGAACATGTTTCTATGGGATGTTGAACCATGTTAAAACGGTTTTGACCTGAACATTAAAATGTTTGAAACTAAAAGTAGATGATGTATTTACAAAAAGTATTATGAAGTTCTGAAACTTTACAAATTCATGCCTAAAGATTCCCGGAACTTCTATAGTGAAATGGGAGTTAAATGGCTTTCAGACAGAAAGGATCCGTCGCATACAGATAAGGAGTTAACCTATTTATTGGGGATATTGGGAAAGAAATATGATATCCTCGATCTGGCATGTGGATTCGGAAGGTTTAGCATACCTCTCGCTAAAAAAGGGTATAGAGTTAGTGGCATCGATATCACTCCAATATTCATTGAACATGCAATGAAAATTGCCGATCTTGAAGGAGTGAAAGCACATTTTTCAGTTGGTGATATGAGGAATATTCCATATGAAGATTGCTCATTTGATGCAGTTATCTGTATGTGGAATGCGTTCAGTGAGATTGTGAATTCTGATGATCAGATCAAGGTGATCAGGGAAATTTATAGAGTTCTGAGGAAAGAAGGGTCAGGACTCATAGAGGTCAGGAATCACAGATCACCAAATGCTCTCATTGAAAATTATATCGATGGTGTACAAGCTATGCCAAGTTTCAATCACACGAGAGGTACATTGAAGAAAATAGCAATAGCGGCCGGGATAGAGAATTATCAGGTATTTTTGGATCAATTTGGGGGAAGGAAAAGACTGTTTCTTAAATTTTCCAAAATCTGATTGTGAAAATTTGAATGCAAATTCTCCAATAATTTTTCATCGCCTGTTTCCATAAATACAGAAAATTAACTGAACCAAAATTCAAGGAAATAGTGAGATATATTATATTTATAGTAATATGAGTGGAATGAGTTCTGATGACTTTGCCATAGAAGTTAATGATCTGGTGAAGAGTTATGATGGAAAGAGCAATCAGGTTGATCATCTTAATTTCAACGTTCCATACGGAGAAGTTTATGGTTTATTGGGAAAAAACGGTGCTGGTAAAACGACAACCATCAAGATCCTTACAACTCTCATACAGCAGAATTCAGGTTATGCAAAAATATGCGGCATTGATGTAAAAAAGAAGCCAAATAGCGTTAGGAAGATTATTGGAGTGGTTCAGCAAAATGAATCATTTGACTTTACAACAGTTGAAAAGAGTTTCTATATTTATGGTCTTCTATGGGAAATACCTAAAAGCACTGTATCAGAGAGAGCATCTGAGCTTATGGAACTGTTCGATCTCAAAGAAATAAGGAACAGAAGAATGTTCGAACTTTCGGGAGGACAGAAGAAAAGGGTTCAGGTCGCAAGAGAATTCATTCACGATATGAAGGTTCTATTTCTGGATGAGCCAACAGTTGGAATGGACCCAATAATGAGAAGAGAGATACTTAACTATATCAGAGAAAAATCGAAGGATGGTCTTACCGTGCTATTCACAACACATATTCTGGAAGAAGCAGACTATCTGTGCAAAAAGATTGGTATGATAAATAGAGGAAAAATGGTTGCGGAAGGCAGATCAGAAGAGCTGAAAGAAAAATTCGAGTCCATGAGAAAACTTGCCATAACGTCAAGAGATCCAGTTGATAAGGATCTTAAAAGTATCTTGATGAAAAGATTCTCGCAAATGCCAACTAATATTGAATTTGAAGTTGATAATAAACAAATAACGGTAATAGGAAAGGATATGGGCAGAATTCTTCCTGAAGTGATTCAAATAGTTAATTCATTATCTATTGACATAGACCAGGTTGTTCTGGATAATCCGTCACTTGATGATGTATTTATTGAGGTGATGAAAGGTTGAAGCTTCCATCATTTGTCAGGCTTACGCTAAGAAATATTCGTGTAAATATGGATCCCGGTACAATGATGTTCATGCTAGGTCTGCCTGCGCTATATCTGGCAGTTTTGGGAGTTATGTATGAAGGTCTAATAACTTCAGTTCCCGGGCCAAACGGTCCAATATCATATATAACATTTCTGGCACCCGGTATTATAGGAATGCAGGCCCTCACAGCCGGGAATATTGGGGGTGGAATGCTATGGGCCGACCGAAGATGGGGTATGTTTGAGCAGATTTTAGTTGGCCCATTCAGAAGGATCGATTATCTTATGGGTATAATGCTTCTTGCAGTCATATTTTCCGTAACGGGAAGCACTATAATGGCTGCCCTGGCTTTCTATACCTCTGCGCATCTTTTCGTGACACCTGTGAATATTATCCTTCTATTCATAACACTTGCAATAGGAACCACTTTCTTCAGTTCACTCTTTCTCATATTTGCTGTCAAGATAAAAAGTATGAATGCCTATAATACAATCACAATCGTACTATTTTTCTTCCTCGATTTTGCAAGTCCTTCTTTTTATCCAATAACAAACAAGACTCCTGCTGCATTAAGGGCATTTATTGACATTAATCCCTTGAGTTATATCGTCTATTCTGCAAGAGATATACTTTCATACAATCAACCTTATTCATCTCTTGAGCCATTGCTTGTAATCTTCATTGTAACTTTGGTTTTTCTAGGGCTGGCAGTGAAGTTGTATGGTAATGTACAAACAGGTGTATGAAACAGAACATAATTCCGTTTCATTACACTATGGATAAGTTTATTAAACCCAAATTTCACCCATTATGAATATACCTGGAAGAGATTATTTTGTCTTTGACATGCTAAAATGATTTAGCAGATTAATGAGATGATTGAGGCTTAGTCTGTTTATTGACGGTCTCTGGAGGCTCTCCATGTATTTGGTAATGTATTGCGAATTTGCATCTTTGTTATCAAGTATATTCTGCATAAAAAGCATTAGCTTTCCCTTATAAGCAAATCTGTAAATAATATAAATTATTATCAAAGGCCAAAATAGAAACTCATTTATTTCCGTAAAA
>JAKAYH010000099.1 GCA_021826835.1 Thermoplasmata archaeon
TCCCGTGCTTTTCCAGTTCACAGGTGGAACCACAGGAACACCGAAAGCGGCTATGCTCTCACACAGAAATCTTGTCGCAAACACGTCTCAGCTTAAAGCATGGCACTCAAGCCTGAATAATCCTGGTATATACATGTCAACCCTGCCGTTCTTCCATGTGTATGGAATGATGACCTCTCTTGTCCTGCCTGTTACAACGGGTTCAAAAATGATTTTTGTTCCGGATCCAAGAGATACAGAAACGCTTCTGAAATTGATCAACAAATACAAGCCTGACTATCTGCCCGGTGTTCCCACTCTATATAAATCATTGATAAACAGGCCTGATATAGCAAAATATAACCTTAAATCCATCAAGGTGTGCGTTTCAGGCGGAGCACCGCTGCCGGTTGAGACACAGAAGAGATTTGAGGATATAACCGGTGGTCTTCTTATAGAAGGATACGGATTGAGTGAAACATCCCCTGTTGTAACTGCCAATCCTGTCGATCGTAATGCAAGAAAGATAGGGTCTGTAGGGTTACCGCTCCCAAACACCGAGTTAAGGTTGGTAAACCAGTACTCACTCGAGACAGTGGCCCTCGGTGAAGAGGGCGAGTTGATGGTTAAGGGTCCTCAGGTCATGCTGGGTTACTGGAGAAATGAAGCTGAAACCTCAGAGGTAATTATTGACGGCTGGCTCAGAACGGGAGACATTGGCAAGTTCGATTCTTCTGGTTTTCTATACCTCGTGGACAGGAAAAAAGATATGATAATCTCCAGCGGGTACAATGTATATCCCCGTGAAATAGAGGAGGTGTTCTACAAACATCCCGATGTGATTGAGGCAGCTGCCATAGGCGTTCCAGATCCTAAGAGGGGGCAAAGTGTAAAGGTCTATGTTGTAAAGAAGGAGGGTTCGCCTGTCACTGAACAGGAACTCCTGAATTTTGCTTCAAAACAGCTGGCCCCCTACAAGAGACCGAAATCCGTGGAATTCAAGAAAGATCTCCCGAGAACTCTTGTTGGCAAGGTTCTGAAAAGAGAACTTCGCACGGACAAACCTGACACCTCGAGGATCAAAAGAAACCTCTGACCTTTTTTATCTTTATTATTATTCGATAACCTGCAAAGACTATTGAGCAATAATTACATTCTGGTATAGGTCTGAATGTTCATTCCTGTTTACTACATTCTCGTCTTGTTGATGCTGCTGATGGGTGCGGGAATGAGTTTTTCAATATATCTTGCACGTACCGCAGATAATCATGTCAGGAGGATGTTTGCCTATGTTCTGCTTGATATGATGACTGGAATGGTTTTAGGTCCGTTCATTCTGCTCGCATATCCCGGCAGGATAACTGTACCTGATACGATAGAGATTACATTCATTACAATGGCAGTTCTACTCGCGCCTTCAATGGCATATTTCTTAAGAGCGATTATGCAGGATTCCATTGCTGGAAGCCGGAACTTTATTATTGTATTTACTGCATTTTTCATAATATTTGATGAGATCGTAATGAGTTTGGATTTCAATCTGTTCCTATCACCAGTTAAATTCCATAATTTACTTTTTACCGATACCCTGTCTTCAGTTGCCTATTCAGTATCAACTTACTGGTTTGTAATTCCAATGGGCATAGAGATGGTACTTTCAATTTTGTATGTTCGCAGATCACTTGGAAGTTTTTCTATCGTCATTTTCTCCGTCCAGGCGGTCTCGATGATACTGGCTCCTGCTGCTTTCAAGGCCACCTTGTGGGTGCCGGTTGCGGTATATCTGTCGGGTGCTGTCATGACTGGATTTTTTGTTTTTCTCTTCGAGCATCTTTACCGTAAGATGTCGATACATCAGAATGCATCAAGATACCTTCTGTATCTTCTTACGGCTTATTCAGTAATGATGGCTGGTGTCTTTCTCTGGATGGCATACCACACCTATCTGGGAATTGCAGCTGGAATGATATTTGACATGATCATTTACATCAGGGCAGCTACCTATCCGGGATACCTGAATTCTGGTACCAAGATATTCTGGCTTGCAAAGAGGAACTGGTCTTTCCTCTTTCTTCTCATGATCTTCGTTTCTGAATTCTTCATGGGTGCTGTATTTGACCTGCAATTTTATGGTCCTTCTAGATTTATGAGTTCTTTGAGCCTTCAAACAATATCAGGATCTTTTATTGCAATGATGGGAAAATCGCTGTTTGACTTTTTTTACTTCTTCAGCATAGTTTCTCTATCGACCTGGTTCCTTGTGATGATGGGCATAGAGATGGGTTCCCTTGTAGTGTTCAAGATCATGAAAACAAGGGAACTTGAAACCAGAATCCGCCTGGTACTGATGCTTTTTGCCTATGGTGTCTATTCGATACTGATCCCGTCATTCCTGGTACCCGATTCATCACTGTTTCCATTCATTGGCTGGACAATGGGAATAGGATCTGGGGGCGGCCTGGCACCGTACCTGATCATTCCCATGCTCGTCACATATCTGATTAGCGGTATCCTGTCCTATCTGTTTGGATCAAGACAATTGTGCTCAGTTTTCTGCACTGCACCCGTAATGTATCAGGGAACTTTTTATGATTCAATGAAAAAATTCAATACGTCATCTGATTTTACAAAGAAACTCACTTATAAGGAAACCGGCAGGAATCCCATATATTCTGTTGTATCAAAGATGGTATATTTTTCTGTCATTGCTGCCGGGATCGTATCCTATCTGGATTCCACGGGATATCTAAGATTGACATTTTACGGTGTTGATCCAGAATACATGCTCTACCTCTTTTACTTTGGCTTTCTATGGTACGCCGTATTCATAACAATGCCCTTTTTTGGATCCTACGGCTGCATCAAAACTGGATATTGCCACTGGGGTAATTTCAACAGGTTCATCTCTAAATTCGGTTTCTTCAGGTTGAAGGTTCGGGATCCGAACCAATGCATCAACTGTAAGACGAAAGACTGCGCTACAGCCTGTCCGGTGGGAAATCATTCTCAACCAGGAAACTTCATAGAGAAGGGTGAATATAAGGATTCAAGGTGCATTGGAATCGGGGACTGCGTCGATGCATGCCCATACGAAAACATATTCTATTATGATGTCAGGCACTGGTTGAAGGAAAAGATTTCTAACCGGTAGCTGTTTTTTCATGCAGTTTCTTGGTATTGTAGTTCTGGTACATCCCCATTATTATGTTGAAATAAAGTGCCATGGCAATTATCATGGAAACCGCAAAGACGAGATATGAAAGCCCAAAGTTTGCTGGCAGAATAACTGGACCTATGAAGCTGAGTGATGTGAGCAGAAATAGGAATACAAAATCGATCGCAATATTTCTTTCTTTACTCCTTTGTCCATCACTTTGATCAAATATCTTCCTGTTTCTATATACCGCACGGAAAAAATAAACTATTGACACAATCATAAGCACAGAATATGCAATGAGCAATATGGAAATAAAACGTGAATTACCGAACATTACTGGATCTGCTATTTGCATCAGGAGAATTGAGATTGCAATTTGCTTTTCAATTCCGGACCTAAGCTGCAAGAATATGAATACAACCATTTCTGTGATCATTGGCAGAAGAAAGAGTATGCTTGTTATAGATAGGCTAAAGAAGCTGAGACTATCGACAAACGAATCTTGACCCGCAGTACCGAATGCGACCACCCGAAGTAAAACAGCCATCGAAATTTCGTTCCAGACAAGCAAAAATGACAATGTACCTGATATAGACCTTGAAATTCCGCTGAATTCTCCTCTTGCAGCAATAACCAACAGGTAAACTATTGCCACCGTCATTAGGATCATAGAAAAGTTGACTGCTAAAACAGTGTTTATAAATGAACTGGGAGCGACCAGATAATATGTTATTCCATTAAACATGCTGGCCATCATCGCAAGAAAGAATACAGAAACTGAGAATGTCTTGAGTTTAAGATTGGATAGATCTGACCGCAGATAATAGATGACCCAAATTAGAAATAAGGTCATAGCGACTTCAATGAAAATTACAACCGGAAGGTTTTGCACAACACGGCATTTAAAAATGTTATTATAAGTTAATTGGAATTGTTTTTATTTCTGCCTCTAAGAGATGCATGGGGCATTAAAAATTATGAAATGATACAAAATTATAGATTTGCAATTATTTCAGATGATTTTTTTACAAGCATCATTCTTGACATATTGGTCAGAGAGCGTTTGTGCGCTTCCTGATCGCCAGAAGAAACTGCATCTTCAGCGATTACAGAATAAAATCCCCTGTTTAATGCATCCCTTGCACTGGATTCTACGCCAATTTCAGTAGCTATTCCAGTAAATATTAAAGTCTTGATTCCTGCATTTCTTACCATAAGCTCGAAATTCGTCCCAATAAAGATACTTGCGGTGTTTTTATTGAGAACAATATCGTCCTTTTCAGGTTTTACGGTGAGATCCCAGACTGTAGGATCTGTCGGCATCTGCCCCCACCTGTTTGCCAGTCTTGGCCCGGATTCGAATCTTTCGGGCAGTGGTGTGATCTTGGTGAAAAAGATAGGTATACCTTTCTCTCTTGCTTTCTTTATCAACGAATTGAGATTTCCAAGGAATTCGTCCTTGTTATATATTCTCCCTACAAGCATGTTCTGAACATCCCATACAATCAATGCCGTGTGATCTGGCCTAACAACATCCTTTAGTTCCTTAAAGACATCATTTCTTTCCATGCTTAGAATATAGTAACATCATATTTAAGAAAAGAGAAACTGTATATCCAGAAATCAGCCCGGAAATTAATGGAATTTGTGTTATTGCAGCATTTAATTCTGGATTCTAATTGTCAGGAATGTTATCTTCCTTTTCCATTCCCTTTGCTATCAGGAAACCTCTTGCCCTTTCCGTGTACTTATATTCATTGACCTTTCGCCAGAACTCTTTCGAGTGGTTGCTGTATATCAGATGGGTCATCTCATGCATTAAAACGTAGTCTAAGACCCACACAGGCATATCAATTAAATTATGCGAAATCCTGATCGTCTTATTGGCTGGAGTGCAGCTTCCATTCCTATACTCCTGTCGTTCTGAAAATGATAGAGATGCCTCCAACTTACCTGAGAAAAACTTGTTGTTCAGGAAATTGAACCTTCTTCCAAGCAATTCTCTATTTTTAGATTCCTGAGCATTCTTTCTCATCTCAAGGCGCTTCTGCATTTTCTGTATAATTAATGTTTCCTCGGATTTTGAAAGGCCTGTGGGGATCTGGATAATGATCTTGCCATTCTGCATATGTGCATTAATCGTCTTCTTTCTTTTTGGGCTTCTCTTAACTATAACTTCCAATAGATCACTGATCAAATAGATGATAAGAACATTTGTCCAAATAACGATTCGTTATGTCCATTATAATCACCTATTCTTAGTTTCCAAAGGTATAAATTGTTATGTAATATGCCGTTAATGCGGGTCCGTAGCTTAGCCAGGTAGAGCGATGGACTCTTAATCCATAGGCCGGGGGTTCGAACCCCTCCGGACCCGCTCTACATAAGATGTAGTTTTCCTGAATAATACGAAAAAATTATACATGTAATCATATAATTTTGTACTGACCCTTTTTGATCTAATTGAACTTGTGAGCAACCGATAGGACTTTATAAACAAGTATTTTTAGCTAAGATGATATGACGAATAATGTTGATTGGATACAAAAGAGCTTACAAACTGTGTATGAAGAAGGATATTTAAATAGATTGGTAAACATTTACCCAATAAATGAAAATAGTTTCAGAGATGTTAGTAAAGAGCTAATTGAAGACATAAAAGACTCTTACAATAAAAGAGATCCCATTGGAGTTGTAAAACATTGCTTATGCTTAGAAAAGTTCCCAATTGACAATCCATATATTTCCATGATCAGGGAAAAGAGAATTTTTGAAAAGAATTTGGAGGTAGTAGAAACGATAGGAAACCTCTTATTAAAAATGGAAATAAGGAATTTAGAAACACTAATTAAGGCACCAAAATCTGGAAGCAGACAATTTGGTCATTCATTTAAGTTGTGGCTAAAAAGTAATTATGAAAAAAATTTTTTAATATATGATAAATTTGAACAATATCATGATAACGGACTGAAATTTTTAGATGGGTCAGACGATACTTTGAAGCATTATATCAGTAATAACTTCGAGATCAAAACTGAAAAAGGATTGGATTTAGTGTTTAAAAAGAATGGTAGAACATATATTGGTGAGGCAAAATTCATAACTGATAGTGGGGGAACGCAAACAAACCAGCTGAATATTGCATTAGATATTGCGAAAAAAGACAGTGATTATATAGGCAGTATTGCAATAATTGATGGGATACCATGGATTAATCGTTCTTATTTAAATAAAATAAAGGTAGAAGCCGTTAATAAAAACGTTTTAACTGTTCTACTACTTCCTGAGTATCTCTCAAATCTTTAATACTTACAGTTGTTAGTATTTCTTTTACTTGTTTTAAGCCTAAATATTTTCTTATATATTTGGGATTGTCCGTATATTTGTAAGTCGTCATAAAATCCCCACCCGTTTTGTCTCTTAAATCATTCAAAATTTTATTAAATAGCTCCATAAGAAGGCGACTTTCCTCTGCAGTTAATTGGGGTTCGATAAAGATTTGTATAGGGTTGGTCCTGTAAGTGGAGCCTTTAACAAAAATTCCATCTGCGCCAAATTCATCACGTATAGAGTAAATACCAGCTTTTCCATTGAGTGAACCAGTATCGACGGTTCTGACGAATAAAGGATTTGATTTTATTTTCTCGTATAATAAATCATTAACGCGAAAGATCTCTTTTGTGTATTTTCCGCTTACATAATTCTTTGAATTCAAAAGTATAACCTCATGTTCACCATCATTTTTCACAATTTCATCATAATTGAGATAAAATTTTACATTCAGATGGTCTCTCTTGTATTCGATTTTCAAGTAATCCGAATACTGATTATTTGGTTTAAAGTTATTTTTCTCAAGTAAACTATATTTCAATTTTTCTACTTTACTATTTATTTTGTATGCATCAAACTCTATTTTACTATTAAGCAAATTCGTCCTTACAAAATTGACTATTAAAACATTAGTCCCAGTATAATCAAAAATTTTTTTCTCAAATATGTAACAGCTATCTATTTTATAATGTCTTAAGAAATCCTTTCTGATTTTATTAGTTCCTGCATCTGAGAATAAAAAATTAGATGGAATTACATAAATCATATTTTTTATATCGTGTCTTAGATCGTTCATTAGCGCTATTTGATATAAATCCTGGTATCCTTTGTTCATTCCATGAAAATAAACAAGTTCATTACTTGCCTCTTTATGTTTTCTAATATATCCTAAGTAAAGGTAAGGCGGATTCGTAATATGAAATATGGGGAATTCACCATCAATTTCTGGGTAATCCTTTAAAGTGTCTCTAACTCTTATATTCTCTCTTGCTAATTCCTTTGTAATACCATAATGAATAACGTTATTGATAGCTTTGTCAACGGCTTCTTGATTTATATCAAAACATAAAATATGTTCCTTAAAAAATAAAAG
>JAKAYH010000100.1 GCA_021826835.1 Thermoplasmata archaeon
GTTCTTCGATTATTCCCATTCTAATCAAATCATTTAATCCTTATTAAGTATTTTTAACTATCACCTTAAGGATAAGCTATGATTGAACGACTCAAAGGTTTCCGTGATTTTTACCCTGAAGACATGGAGGTTAGAGAGCATATATTTAGTATAATGCGAGAAAACGCTAAAATTTTTGGTTTCCGGCCCATAGACTATCCAAGTCTTGAACTTTTAGAGATGTTTCGAATAAAGTCCGGTGAGGAAATTCTATCCCAAACTTACAACTTTAAGGACAGAGGAGAGAGGGAGATAACCTTAATTCCGGAGGCTACACCATCAACCGTGAGGATGTTAGCTTCAAGGAAGGATCTCCCTAAACCTGTCAGATGGTACAACATACCCAAGTTGTGGAGATATGAAGAACCACAATCGGGACGAACCCGAGAACACGTGCAGATGAATGCTGATATCTTTGGGGACGGATCGGTTGTGGCAGATGCTGACATAATCGGCCTGGCCTGTACAATTCTTGATTCCCTTGGCCTTAAAGGACACTATGAAGTGCGGATAAATGAGAGAAAACTGATGGAAAAAATACTTACTATTTCAGGTTCAAGAAATATAATATCTGACATGGGGATAATAGACAGATTTCATAAGGTAGATAAGGATGAAATTCTTCTTAAACTTGCATCAAATGGTATGGGCCATGAAAATGCAGAACACATTTACAGTTTTCTGGGGAAAAAATATGAAATAGGGAATATTGAAGAAGGTGTTGGAGAATTCTTCAATTTAAGTGAGATGGATCAACTTGTCCATAGAATTAAGGAAACAGGAGATATTTTAAAAGAAAACGGTTTTCAGAATATACTTTTCAACCCTTCTACGGTAAGAGGGCTGGCGTATTACACTGGAATAGTTTTCGAGGGTTTTGACATTAAGGGTAAATTCAGGTCAATCTTCGGAGGAGGAAGGTACGATAATCTCAGCACATTATTTTCAGGTACAGAGATACCTGCTGTAGGTTTTGGAATGGGCGACGCAGTGCTGGAAAACCTGATGAAAGATCTTGGGCTATGGAACTGGGAAGATAACCATAGAAGATATTATATAATAGGTATGGGGGAAGAAGGCTATAATGAGGCCATAAAACTGAGTTTCAATATGAGGAAAAATGGGGTTAAGTGCATTATTCACAATGGTGGAAAGAATCTATCTAATGCCATGAAAACGGCATCTAGCCTTCAATTTTCTCATGTTATTATAATTGGTAAGAAGGAAATTGAAGATAAGATATATACCGTTAGGGATCTGAAAACTGGAGAGCAGACGGGGGTTAGATACGAGGATATAATGAAAACATGATTAAAACAGTTCATAACCAGTTGAAAAATTTATTAATCAATTGTCATTTAGTGGATGGTGATATTATGTCAATAGCTTTCGTTCTTGTAAGCACTGTTCCCGGCAAGGAACAGGAGGTATATAATAAGATATCTAAAATAAACTATGTCGTGGAGATACATCCACTGTTTGGCGAGTATGATTTGATAGTTAAAATTGATGCCCAGGACTTTAGTGAACTTGGGAAGGTAGTGATTGAGCAGATAAGGAAAATCGATGGTGTTATAGATACGAAAACACTTGCAGGAATAAAGTTGTGATTTAAATGAATAACGTTATACCTTGGTACCCCACATGGAATCTTGACATATTCTTTCTTACTATAATTGGTATTATAGCGCTGTCCCTACTGGTTCTCGGTATTCTGACTGCTTATTTTGGCAAATCAAAGACAAGGGCAGTTGGGGGAGGAATGATTGTTGGCGGTCTGGTTATAGGTTTCCTGACGTACTATCTTTCCGATTTTGTCTTTAAACTGAGCCTTGTAAATGAGGTGATTCTTGGTGCCTTGTTTTATCTGATCGCGGCAATTATAGGTGTTGTTATAGGATTGCTTATATTTCTCGCTGCCATTATGAAAACCTGAAGTGTAATGGCATCTCAGATGATGGATGATGTTCTCAGGAACATAAGGGAAAATTTAAAAGGGAATGGCATACTGGCTTGCTCTGGAGGCACTGATAGTTCCGTACTGGCTGTTCTAAGTGCAATGGTTGCCGGAGAAGCCGTAAAAACTATTTTTATTGATACCGGCCTTCTAAGGATAGGCGAGAAAGAAAGGGTTCAAAAACTCTTTGCGGATTTTCACATAAATGGCGAAATAGTTGATGCTTCCGAAAGGTTCCTTGGTAATTTGAATGGTGTAACTGACCCTGAAAAAAAGAGGAAAATTATCGGAGAGACCTTTGTAAGGGTGTTTGAGGAGATTGCAAAAAACAGCGGTGCCAAATATCTACTTCAAGGCACAATTGCACCGGACTGGATTGAAAGTGGTGGAAAGAACAGGGATTCAATAAAAAGCCACCACAATGTTGGAGGACTCCCTGAAAAAATGGATCTCAAGCTTATAGAACCCCTTAGAGACCTTTACAAAGATGAAGTGCGACAGATTAGCAAGGAGATAGGCCTTGATGAATACCTGCAGCCATTCCCTGGGCCAGGCCTTGCAGTCAGGATAATAGGAGAAGTTACAAAGGAGAGGCTCGATAGGCTAAGAAGAGCAACAAAAATAGTCGAAGAGACCATTGAAATGAAATATTCACCTGAAGATAGGCCATGGCAGTATTTTGCGGTTTATGTCCCTGTGAAAACCACCGGAGTTCATGGAGACAAAAGGTCCTATGGTGATACAATTGCATTGAGAGCTGTCAACTCTATGGATGCAATGACTGCAACCTTTTCCAGAATAGATTGGGATACTATGGAAGAAATCTCAGTGAGGATCAGCAACGAAATAGAAGGTATCAACAGGGTAGTTTATGATGTTACACACAAGCCACCCGGAACAATTGAATGGGAGTAATGAGTGAAATTAATATATATTTAAAAAGAATGAGCATAGACCTTAAGAGTAAAAAAGAGATGAAATAAAATGACAAATGAACTATTAATTGCGGAAGAGGAGTATCAGAAATCTGGTGTTCATATTGGAACTCAGGTGAAGACACACGATATGGTCAAGTACATATTTAAGATAAGAAATGACGGCCTGTATCTTCTGGACATAAACGCCACTGACTCAATGCTCAGAACCGCCGGTAAAATGCTTGCCAGAATACCTCCTGAGCAAATTCTTGTGGTTGCACAGAGGCAGTACGCATTCAGGCCAGTTACGAAATTTTCTGAAGTTATTGGATCAAAGGCAATTGTAGGAAGGTTTATACCGGGCACATTGACAAACCACCAGTTACCGACGTTTACCGAAACCAAGGCTATAGTGGTAACAGATCCACTTGCTGATACCCAGGTGATGAAAGAGGCCAAAAATGTGGGTGTACCCATAATTGCACTCTGCGATGCCAATAATAAGACTGATTTTGTTGACCTTATAATACCAAGCAACAACAAAGGCCGAAGATCCTTAGCGCTTGTTTACTGGATACTGGCCAGAGAGATACTTAAGAACAGAGGGCAAATCCAGAACTATGAAGATTTCAAATACACCATAGAGGACTTTGAATCTCAGATATGATTTGAAGAGTTGAACTCCTCAATATTTTTTATACGTTTTATTTCAACATAGACAGGTTCTTCATTTATTGTGGCTGCGAAGATCATTCTCTTCCTGACTGCGGCTGCCAATCTTACGGCTCGGCTTATTTCGTACCACTCCATTATGTCATCGGCTATGTGAATAAGATATTCGGAGTGATCCTCCAAACTTTCTTCGTATGCCCTGAAAGTACATCCGTATTTGAAACCTGTTTTGACAATCATCCCCCTGTTCACAAGATCACGATAAATTCGGGTTACGACGTCTTTTCTCTCAGTTTTAGTTAGAATTGACAATTCCTGTTCTGAAAGAAATGTGATTTGATCTAAAACATCACCCATCCATGCTGGAACCTTTCCTTTTTTTCCTAAACCTCTGGCGCCAATCGGTATAAGTTCACCATTTTCTTCAATGTTCTGTGTAACATCTATTGAATTTTTTCCGGTAAGATTTGCAGAATGGATTGCATAATAGGTTATATCGCCATCATCATCAACAGACGCCACATTGGAACCAACCATTTCGCTTAGCCACTGAAAAGTGATCCGCCCGTTTTCCCTTACAGGAACCACTATTCTCCTGACTGATTGTTTTTCATTCTTTCTAACAACATTGAAAAAATCAGGCTCTATTGCGATTTTTGTTCCTTCTTCCTTCAATTCAAGGTATGCCCTGAGTTTATGGATATCACTTTCCTGAATGAGAGCTGAAAAAATCGATAGTTCATCATTAAGCATGCCATTTAATGGCTTTATTCGTTTCCTCAGATAAAGATATATGGCTTCATAGGGTTTAAGAATCAGGGTTTTTTTGTCGACCCTCCCAACCGAATATTTGTTGTGCAAATACAATGAACTTTTGCCATTTGTTACATGAAATGCAGTCTTTTCGCATATGGCGATTGATTGATTATTGGGGTTTTCCATTTTTCCTTTCCAGGAGTTTTGTGGCTATATCTTCAGTCATCTTCTTTACAGTATCAGGCATCCGTGACGATACCATATACACAGGAACTTTATACATCTTTGAAATCGGATCAAGATCCTCCTGCCATGTTACTGCCTCATATTTTCTGTCAATCTTTGTGGCAGCTATGACCATAAGAGGTTTTCTTTCAAGAATTGAAACGAATCTGATAAATTTCTGGATTTCTCTCTCATTTAGTTCTTTGGTCACATCGGCCACAATTATAATTGCACTTGAACCAGACATAATTTTTTCGTTTTCAATAAAGCCATCAATTTCCTGTATTATGAATTCACTTTCCACGGGCTTGCCTTCATAGGTTACGTTTATCTTCTTTCTTAATAACCCCTTGTTGCCAATGGCACCATTATCACTGTCGTAAACTATTCTGGAAATCAAAGAACTTTTGCCGGATCCAGAGGTACCTACAACACTTACCTTCCATATAAACCGGCTTGAAATCATGCCTCACGATTTTTTACTCAATTATAATAGTTTTCCTTTCGGCAAAAATGTGCAAAAAAAATAACAGGTTAATCTAACAGCTATATAATGAGGCATATGTTTATTTTTAAACTGTTATTTATGAGTTATGAAATTTAATTTTTCTGACAGTGTATTGGGAATGAAACCATCGGAAATAAGAGAACTGAATAAAATGGCCTCAACACCTGGTTTGATATCTCTTGGCGGGGGAATGCCAAGTCCCGAAACGTTTCCAAAAAAGGATCTTGAAGATATAATGAACTATGTAATGGAAAATTATGCCGATCTTGCACTTCAGTACGGAAATACATTGGGAAATGACAGCGCAAGGGAAGTCATTGCGGATATGTTAAAGAAAACCGAAGGAATACAAGCAGCCTCGAAAAACATCATAATAAATTCGGGCTCTCAACAGGGGTTGTATGAACTTGCAACAGTGCTTGCCAACCCTGGAGATACTATAATTACTGAGGAGCCAACCTATGTAGGAGCCGTATCAGCCTTTTCTGCAAATCAGCTTAGAATGGAAGGAGTCGAAATGGATCAACAGGGAATGATCGTAGAAGGGCTTGAAGGTACCATTAGAAAACTGATGGGTGATGGAAGGAAACCCAGATTTATATACGTAATACCTACATTCCAGAATCCTACAGGTTACACCATGCCGGAGGAGAGGAGAAAAGTTCTGATTGAAATTTCAGAGACATACAATATACCCCTTGTTGAAGATAATCCCTATGGGCAACTGAGATATTATGGAAAGAATGTTGATTCGATTAGATCAATGAAAAATGGCGAAAATACCATCTACCTTGGAACCTTTTCCAAGGTAATGACTCCAGGTTTGCGCCTTGGTTATACAATTGCCCCTGATGAAGTCATGGAGAAATTCAATCTGATAAAACAGGCTCTTGATCTGGCGACAAATTCCTTCTCTCAATACGTTGCAATGGAATATGTGAAAAGAGGGGTTATATATAGGCAGATTGAAGAAAATAAGAAAATATATAAAGTAAAAAGGGACAGAATGGTCTCAGCACTCAGGGAGTATATGGATGGTGTTGCCAGATGGTCAGAGCCGGAGGGTGGAATGTTTGTATGGGCAACACTGAATGGAAACATCGATACGAGAATGATGAGAGAACAGGCAATGAGGAATGGAGTAGCCTATGTTAGTGGCCAGGCCTTTACCACAAATAATACCCAAAAAAGCAGTATGAGATTGAACTTCACTTTTGGTTCCGTAGAACAGATAGAAGAGGGTATCAAAAGGATAAGAAAAACGGTGGACAGTTACATTGAAAAACACTAAAATAACAATTGTAGCAGGTTCCTTCGGATACTTCCACAGGGGACACAAACTTCTTCTCAGGGCGGCGATGGAAACAAAAAATCACGTGATAGTTGGCTTGACTTCGGACATATACGGTTCCAAGACGAAGCATTATGACTTCCCTGCATTTGAAGAGAGGAAGAGTAAAATTGAACAATTTCTTTCAGGTATTGGATCGGACTATGAAATAAAGGAATTGTCGGATAACACCGGCGACTCAACGAACAATCCGGATTATGAAATTATTGTGGTTTCAAGAGAAACTGAAAAAAATGCAATGATAATAAATGAAAAAAGAAGGCAAAACGGAATTGCTGAGATGAAAATTATTCCCGTTGACCTTGAAATTGCAGATGATTTTTTCCCTATCAGTTCAAGGAGAATTGAAAGAGGGGAAATAGATCAGGATGGAAAAAGGCTGAAACCTATAAGGGTGTCCATATGTTCGAATATAGCCATTAGGAAAGATCTTTACCAGAACGCTCTTTCAGGAGTTTTTAACAACGAATTCTCGATTACAGGCTTTGTAACCTTTAAGGAAGGAAACGAACTAAAGCCGGAAGATATTCTTCTGGACAATGATTTTTCGATGTGTGTTTCCTATGAAATTAAATATGATTACAAGTCGTCCCTGCATCTTTTTACTCTAAGATGCACCATACTGGATAGATACGGAAACGCCACTGTTGGATATGGGCCGGCCATGATACTGAATGAAGAGATGTATCACACATTCATCATAAAAGATATAGACAGAACAGATCATATCATAGAGGGCTTTGGGGATCAAATCGCCGGAAATATTCTTTATGAGAGTATAAAAATGTCAATGGAACCCAGAAAAAAACCATGGGCATATGGTCTCATGGACTATTTCAAAGACCAGGATTAGGATTTCTTTCTGAATAATTCAATAATCACAGCGATGAGCCAGAAGAACAAAACCATAAAAGAAATGACGGTTGCCAGGATCAGAATGATGCCAAGATAAATTTCTCCTGACTCAGATGGAGTCATTCCAGGAATACGGCCAAAGATGGACAGGTTTATCCTTGTGGGTAAGCCCATGGCGATAATATATTTCATCTTATGCAATGAAATGGATTTCCTGCTGAAAACGCCATTCACATTGGGATTCCTTCC
>JAKAYH010000101.1 GCA_021826835.1 Thermoplasmata archaeon
ACTCATTTTGAAATACAATTCCCATTTCTTCTGGTTTATTTTGATTCCTACTGATCCACTTAAGGTCAGATCGTTTTGTTACAGAAATTATAAACGCTTGTACATCTATTTGCATTATTTTATTTCCTATACTCTTTAGATAATTAGGCAAGTTAAGTTTCGGATCATTACCCGGATCAGAGTGCACCAACCCATGAGGTTCGATATAAGCTATTGATTGCGTTTTTACGCCGTCCTTATTTCTCTTTACCCAGAGGACAAAGTCCGGGTAAACAGATTCGTTTAACACATAAAAATGATAACCTAAACGAGAAGGGTTTCTGTATAAATAAAATTCCAATGTACTCAATTCAATACCATTGATGTTCTTTTTACTTTTAAGAAATGATATAAAGTCTTCAACGAATTTCCTTTCTCCCACATTAAGTCCTATGGGAATCGTATAAAATCTGTCACTATCATTGTATGATATCAGAGGTACGTATAAAGATAATTCTCTCTTATCATAAATCGTTACAACTTCACTAATAGGTAATAATGAGTTGTATTTATCATACAAGTTCTTAATAGTTATGGTTGTAGGAAGATTGAACTTGTTAACAATCTCTTCATCCACATAAAGCATGTAATTTTCCGGTATTGGGCCAGTGAACTTTTTTATCTCGAATATTTTTTTTCCTTTGTTCATCGATTCTCTAAACTTCTTATCATTAAACATGATGACATATCTCTTAATAACTTCGAAAATAGAATCTTCTATTAACTCAATTTTATCTAAATCTAGTTCGCTGTACAACTTTGGGTCCATGAAAAGTTCATAAGCAGAATTATCTCGATAAAAAAGACTCTCCTTTAAATTATCAAAGTTTTTTGTAGATATGATAAGGTTGCATAGATCTGAATCGAATTTATAATCCAGAATCCTGAAGTAAATTTTATTCCAGTTAACGACTTCCAACTTTGATGCGTCTAGCTTACACGCATTGTACTGTGAAACACTTCGGATTACACTTTCATTTGAAGAAACGGTTTCAGCAGTTGCTAACAGGTTTACCTCAGGGATTATATCTGCTTCATAGACCAAATCGATTGGTTCATTTTTAAAGTTTTTGAAATTCTTATCATTTAAGTTTATAATTTCCAATGGTGGGTCTATACTGTTGGTTTTATTTGTAATTTTGATATTTCTTTGTATGAAGAGTGTTTCCTGCTTAACTATGTCTCTAAACGTCCTTAAGTAAGCGGCTTTAACTCCATATATGTAAAGAGTTTGTACAGACTTTAGTTCTTTACTCGGGTTTACCTCTCTTTTCATTGAATCATTGTAACCATTGAGCCTAACACCTCTTCCGAATAATTGTATGATTTGAGCCCCCTCACTTTTTCCAATGTTGAGAAGGCACATCGATGAAACTCGTTTTGTGTCCCATCCCTCAATGAATTTCTTTGCCCCAATTAGTATATTTATCTTTTCTGGATTCTCACTAATGCTATTAAACAGTGAACTGGTCATTTTGTCATCATGAACTTTAATCTGCGGTAATTTTTGAATAAGACCGGATAAAAATTCGTTCCTATTACCAACATCTATAACACCGAAATAATCGGAACCGCTCTTTAAGCCCACCTCTCCCACTGTCTCGGTTATTTTATAAAGCTCAATACTGCTTTGACCCTTGCAATTGAATACCAGTGAAAGTAGATCGTCATAAATACCATAACTATCAATTTGCTCTTCAACATCGTTTGAAGATCTTATTTTGTAAGGAAAAAGCCTTTCATCATATTCTTGACTGAAAATGTCATTTCCTTTATCGTCTTGTATACCACTATTACCTTTTAGTATGGCTTTTATTTTTTCTATAACTATACTTTTATTAGATGGTGAAAAAACCCAGTCCAGAAATTCGACAACATCTATTATATCCGAGGTTGTTGCCTGATCTGATACTTTCACTTTACTTCCAACAAATATCCACAGAGGTCTATCAACTCTATATTTTTTCATAACTTCTGGTTTTTCTTTATAGACTAGAAGCTGATCAAGAAATGACAAGGAATTTGCCAAAAGCAATGTGTGTCGTGTATCTAATTCATCCATTGGGGTTTTTTCGAGATTGATAATAAAGAAATCTTTTCCGTATCCATCTTTATAGAAGTGCCTATATGAATAATCAATTATTATTGCGTGAGAATATGTGTCGTATAGTTCTGGATCACTTGAGACAGCCTGTTCAAAGGTTGCACTATACTCTAATGCAAAGCCCTCAGATGACATTGCACTCCTAATGTTTGCCCAAGTTCTCTCGTTTGATCTATATCCTTTATGACCCTCATCCACTAGAATGAGGTTATGTGACCCAAATGCAGAAATATCTATCGATACCCCCGTTCCTTTCTTTTTGCTTTCTTCTTTCAGTTTATTTATATCAATAACCTTAACCATAAAGTTGTTTGCGGAATACGTATCGAGTGTAAGACCACTGAATTCTATGGCATCGATCCCACTCTTTTTAAGTTCTTCAAGATGCTGTTTTGTCATGTGTTCGGAGGGTGTTATCAAAACACAGTTATCAATCCTAATCCCACTTTTTTGGGCATGGTCTATGAATTGCAGATAATTTATATGCATCACAATTGTCTTGCCACTCCCAGTGGCCATATAGTAAGCCAGTTTGGGCAATTTAAAATCCTTTGAGCTAAACTTGCTACTACCTTCCCTATTGATTTCATTTATAAAATTGTTGATTTTATCTACAAACTCTCTCTTTCCTTTCGACATATCGTTAAAAAACATTTCTAAATACATTTCAGTAAATAGAACCGCTAAATACTGATAATACTTCAGTATGAATCCATGACCTCTTCCAGATGATATTTGATTAACATATTTTTTTATTTTCAAATCATAATCGCTTATATTCAAGCCACTTGAAGATATCCTCTCGCAGAAATGGCTAATTCCATTCGCATTGTACCCTTCATCAGCCCCTTTTAGATCTTCAAGTAAATGTGCGAAATTTCTATACCTGAGTTTATGTGAGAATAAATCCGGGAGAATAAGATCATCAGTAAGTCTCCTATTGGTTCTTATAACTTTCTTACCTCTCAATCATATCCCCCCATTGCAATTCAAAAAAGATGGGATCAAGACTTCTAATCTTCAAATTATAATCTGAAAGGCTAAAGGCAACATCACTATTCACTAGAACCTGATCAAATTCTGGTTTGCTATCTTCTATGTTAAATTTCTCCTTTAAAACATTTAGTATGAAGTTTCTGTCCTTTTCATAATCTAAGTTGGTAGTGTCTCTCCATATGACCAGCAATCCCTGCCTATTTTTTCTACCCTTTTCAAAGATATACTTTCTATCATCGGCTTTGAATGAAAGAATTTTTTCAACACTTATCCCATACCATAAACTGAATGTTTCTAATAGGTCTATCTTTATTTCCTTCTCTACTCCACTCTCAACTATTTGCATTCTAAAATTGAATGGATCTGCTAACATTTCTTTATTGATAAATATCTGAGAACTCGATGTTCCGTACCTTAAAATATATTTTAAGAGATGGGATTTCGCATTATTATCCAGAGTTCCATCACTTATTTTGATATTATTTAAAGAGTCCTCATATTGCTCTAAATCCAAATATTTGAAGAAACCACCAGCATTATTTTCATTATAATTCTTCCTTACATCCTCCTCCTTACTAATTGCCGATTTATCATAGAATAAAACTTTCTTCATTCTTGGTAAAATTAAGGTGTGGAAATGTTCTCCCATTTCAATACCTATCCATTTTCTTTTAAGTTTATGTGCTACTGCAGTTGTTGTGCCTGATCCAAGGAAGAAATCCGCGATTATGTCTCCTTCACTAGATGTAGATTTTATAACACGTCTTAGCAGACTCTCTGAATTTTCAGTAGGGAATTTCCATTTGGTAGAGTATCCATAAATATCACTCCAGTCAGAATCTAAAACTTGATCATCTTTTCCATTTACCCAATATTTTGGGATAGGATCGTCTCTCCCACAATTTGAACATGAATTCCAATTTCCAGCATTAACATCATGAATATGCCCACACGATCTGCATTCTAAAATTAGCTCGCCCAATTTTATCTTTTCATCAATGTTTTCTTGAGAGAATTTCCAATGTTTTCCTTTTTGAGGTGTCATTTCCTTGCCAAAGAATGTTTTGGGAGACCCTTGGCCTGATGAATCCCCCATATGCCTCCAAAAGCCCTCTCTTTCCTTATCATTTAGTTTAAAAGGATTTTTATATTTAAACCAATCACTATTTGAATATATGTAAATCGTATCTAAACCCTCTGGAAGTTTCTTGATTTCTTTGTCCATAACATTTTTTTTGAATCTTCTAACTGCAATCTCATTTCTGAAATTATCTTTCCCAAAAATTGCATTCATTAAAAGTTTAACATACATATTCCCATTGTAATCACATCTAACTAAGAAACTACTCTTTAGCTTCAACAAGCTCTTTGCCATACTAATTTTGTTTTCAAGTAAAGTAATCCATGTTGAATCTTTGTATTTCACGTTATATAGATAGTCTGCGTTTTGGTCTTTATTAAATGGAGGATCTATGTAAATTGCTTGAACATTTTCCTTAAACTTTGGCAGTATTGTATTCAAAGCTTGATAATTCTCTGAATGAATTAGTTGTCCATCTAATTCATTATCTAAGTTGTCAAATAGTGATAGTATGTCTAATTCTAAGTCTTTAAAATATTTTGTGTCAATAGGTAAGAATTTATACTCCTCGTTTAGATGATATGAGTCCAAGTCATTTGCAATTAACTTGCCTTTGCTAAAACTCTCGTCAATCAGATCAAGAGATTTCCATTCATCAACCTGCTTGTCAAAATATTTGGATTCAATTATTTTTTTTATTAAATCAATACCACGATCCTTCCTTGCTATACGATCGAGAGAAATAACATAATCGACATCATAGGCAAATTTTTTCTTTTCCCATAATTTCTTTTCAAAATCTTCTATCTGGGAAATCTGGTCTATTGTTTCCTTACATAATGATGAAATAGCCTTTGCTAAGTATCTCCTATTTTCAGGTACTTCAAATTTATCATCAAATTGAATTATTTCATTTTTTATAAAATTATCCAACTCAGAATCTAAGAACCCCTTCAGATCTTTGTTGATGAAGTAATCTGACTCGTTTTTCTTAAAGTATATGTCAAGATGTCGCCTAAGAAGAGTTCGTTCTTTATCTTTTTCTTCCGAATCTCTTGAAAGCATTTCTTTCAATTCAACTGGAACCTTTGCAAGAATATCTGATTCTTCTTCTTTCTTTAAAACATCCTTAATTACATTTTCATTCACATCGAATTTGTTGCCTTCATCTTCTGTCATTGGACGGTAATTAAAGAATGCATTAGCTTCCTTATCGAGTATTTCAATTGGGTTTTCATCAAGAAAGAAATATTTTTTTTCGGTCTTCACATAATTTTTTTCTAAATCAGCTTCCTTAATCTTGAAATTTACTTTCCATTTATTCGCTTGATCAAGAGGAATGAATGCCATAAACGAATAGTTCGTAAAATACTCTGTTGTTTTAACATAATAGGCATTTCTAGTTGCCCAGTAAAGTTCAACTTCCTGACCATTATATGGGATCATGTACTTGTCTCTACCACCATACCTGAGCTGTGGTATAAAATCACCATGGTCATAATATCTTGAAAAAAACTCATATGTAAGGTTAAAAACTTGGTTTTTAAGGTCATCCACTTCGTTTTTCTGAATTTCATTTAGAACAGAATTTACAATAGAAATAAGGTCATTTTCTATGAATTTAATGGTCATTTCTTGTTTTATTTTCATTATCTTATATATACCAAAATCCAAGTCTTGTAGGTCTACTCTGAACAGTTCCTTCAAAAGAGTTTTAAATTTTTCAATTTCATTATTTTCTTCCATTATAACCACCATAACAACACAATTTCTTTACATCACAATCAACGCAGTTCTCCCCAACCTTAGGACTGAATTTTTTTGATTCGATATCCGTAACTAAGTTCTCTATCTTCATATCTATCTCCTTAATTTTGTTTTCATCCAACACTATCTCATCTACTTCACATTCTTGAAGATATACTACTTTACCGTGATTCGCCTTTATTCCACCCTTTCTAAGACCACCGGTATACGCACCTATCTGTATTTCTGTCTCCTCTGCCGTGTTTACATTTCTGTTGGTCTTATAATCTGCTACGATTTTTTCATCCCCATCTGAAAGGATTAAGTCAGCTCTTCCAGATATTGCCACTGTTCCGTTTTTATAATTTACACGGTATTCCACTTCCTCTGCATTTGTTAAAAATTCAGGATTATTTCTAACAAAATTATCCAGAATGTCTTCGCTCTTCTTCTTTAATCTGTTAAAAATTGCGCTACCTGCGAAGGGTAGGTGGAAGTATGTATCTGAAGCTTCTTTGATTGCACTCACTGGTGCAATGCCCTCTTCTTTCACAAGTTTAACTGCATTTCTGAGCACAGAATGCATAGCATTACCGAACCCTATCTCCTCCTTAAGACCTGGCTGATACCCCCACTTCTTTCTCAATCTATACATATACGGGCATCTAAGATACCATATTATTTCGCTGGGAGAAAACTCACTCAGGTTATCTTTCTTTTCTTTTCTACTACTCCAGCCAACTTTTTTCAGATCAGGTTCGCCAAAAAGTCCTTTCTCTATGTTGTTTAAGAAAGAACTTTCTCTTCGTGAGATATGAGTTACTGCTAAAACATCTCGTGGCCTAGTAATTGCCACATAGAAAAGCCGTCTCTCATCATCATCAGTCCCTTGGTATCGCGCAGAATCAAACGTATCACTTGGTATACCGCACCAGTTCATCGTTCTTCCTGTCATAGAAGAGGGAAAATTATTCTTATTTATCTCGGCTAATATCAAAAAAGGCCATTCAAGTCCCTTGGCTTGGTGTACTGTCATTATCTGAACAGCATTCAATTCTGTATCCACATCAGGCTGAGCTTCTTCATAGGCATCCATTGCATAGGTTGCAATGTAATAATAAAGACTTTTCATCTCGTTCTTCCATCTAACATTCTTACCACCGATCCTTCTTGCGGTCTCAAAATCTGTTAGTAGATTATTGAACCTCCCGATATTTGCCATAACAGTAAGATCGATTGAATCTTCCGGATTCAGATTTTCGAAATGAAGTGCAACAAGCAAATCTTGAAATATCTCCGTTATATTCTGATATCTATTCTTTCCAATGGTCTCGTAAATTCTTTCCTTGATTTTTAAAAGTTCTCTACCTGTAATGCCAAATATTGTCCGATGGAATACATTTTTAGATATGGACTCAATTGCATCTAATAGCTCGTCACTTTTCAATGTATGGTCGTCTTGTTTCCACTCCATATCAATGAGCCATGAGAATAGCATACCAAGAACCTGACCCTCTTCTCTTTGAAACAAACCAATCTTTCCACCTACC
>JAKAYH010000102.1 GCA_021826835.1 Thermoplasmata archaeon
TGAATATTCAGCCTCTGCTGGGGGGACTGCAATGATCCTTGGGAATGAAGGCGTGATTGCAGAAATAAATCATACCCTTTCTGTTACATCTGATACCCCGGATTTCTGGAGAAGAGAAGGTGAGCCGTACCCTACGCACGGAGAACGTTTCACTGGTGAACCCGCTTATTTTAAGCATACGGTATCTGCTTCAAAAATGATCATGGAAAAGGTCGGAATGAAACCCCAAGACTATGACTATGCTGTATTCCACCAACCCAACGGGAAATTCCCTACCAGGGCTGCGAAGTTACTTGGCTTTACGGAGAAGCAATATAAGGAAGGTTTGTTAACTCCGTTTATCGGCAATACATATTCAGGCTCCATGATGACAGGCTTATCAGCAATTCTTGATATTGCGGAGCCAGGCAACAGAATACTAGCGGTTTCTTTTGGATCGGGTGCGGGGTCAGACGCCTTCGATATTACCGTTACAGATGAAATCAAGAACATGGACAGGGGATCAGCGCCGACCATAAAGAAGATGCTTGCAGATGTAACATGGCTTGATTATGCGGTTTATGCAAAATTCAAAAAGAAAATAATATTTGGTGATGCAATTGAGTAATGATGTTTTTATAATTGGAACAGGAGAATCAAAATATGGAGAATTGTGGGAAAGATCGTTGAGAGAGATATCTGTGGAGGCTGGCCTTAAAGCCATTGAGAGCTCAGGAATAAGAACAAAGGATCTTGATGCAATATATATGGGAAACAGTCTTTCAGGAATGATTAGCGGGCAGGAAAATATAGGGGCTTTAATGTCAGATTATGCTGGAATTGCTGACGAAGATGTACCAACATTGAGAATTGAAGCATCAACAGCATCTGGAGCAGCAGCCGTATATGAAGCCTATCTTTCCATTAAATCAGGTGAATATGACCTTGTCATGGTTGGTGGTGTGGAAAAAATGACTGAACTTTACGGAAACGAGATGATAGATATCAGTTCATCTATATTGGATAGGGAATGGGAAGCGTTTTTCGGAGGCACTCCAGCTGCAATGGCTGCGCTTTCTGCAAGGAAGTATATGAAGGATTTCGGTGTGGGAAAGGATGTTATGTCGGCTATTTCTGTTAATGACCATAAAAATGCATCCATGAATCCAACTGCACACTTTTCCAATATAATCACAATGGAACAGGCAATAAATTCGACACCTGTTGCAGAACCTCTAAATCTAATGGATTGCGCACCACAGAGTGATGGAGCCTCCAGCATAATACTTGCGTCTGAGGAATTTGTAAAAAGGGAAAAGAAAGAAGGTGTAAAAATAGCAGGCAGTGGAATTTCTCAGGAATATTTTGCTCTTCACAGCAGAGATTCACTATATTCAATGAAATCCACGGTTAGTGCTTCGAGGAAGGCCCTTCAAAAAGCGAAGGTTGGTCTTAATGATATATCCTTTGCCGAAATCCACGATTCCTTTAGTATATACGGGGTGATGGCGTTGGAAGACATTGGTTTTGCAGAGAGGGGAAAGGCAAAGGATCTGGTGTTTTCCGATATTGGTCTAAAGGGGAGAATACCAATAAATCCATCAGGAGGTTTGAAGGCAAAGGGGTTCCCATACGGAGCAAGTGGTGTTGGGCAGTTTGTTGAAGGATACCTGCAGATTATGGGAAAAGCCGGTAAGAGACAAGTTGAAAATGCAAAGTATGGTCTCCTGCACAGCGTGGCTGGAACAGGTTCAACCTCAATAGTCCATATATTAGGTGGTGAGTAAAATGGGAGAACTTTCGAGAATGTGGAGAGAAACAGATCATAGATACAGAATGGTCGGGGAAAAATGCGGTAATTTCGGCAAATTATATTTCCCGCCGAGAGACATATGTCCAACATGCCACAGGGATTCCATAGGTAAAATGGAGGATATTGAAATGAGCGGAAAGGGTGAGGTTGTCTCCTTAACCATTGTGCATGATGTACCTCCCGCGTTCACAAGACAGAGACCCTATATTCTTGCGATAATCAAACTCGAAGATGGTCCCTCCATGACCGGACAGATTGTTGACACCTTACCATCAGATATTGATATAGGAACAAAGGTCAGATCTGTTTTCAGAAAAATTTCAGAAGATGGGCATAGTGGAGTTATACATTACGGATACAAATTTGTAAGGGATGCCTAAATCCCTTCGTTTTTTATTTAAGAAGTTTTAGTTCATTAATTTTTTCCATTACCTCAGTGGCATGGTTCTTTGGACTTACCTTTTCATATACATAGGCTATTTTTCCATCTCCATCGATAATGTATGTAATTCTCTTGGCAGTGCCAAACATACCGCTCGCCTTATATGCGCTGGTTATTTTCTTGCTGTCATCTACAACCAGAGGGAAGTTGAGATTGAATTTTTCCTGGAATTTCTTATGCGATTTCTGATTGTCCACACTCACACCAAGTACCTTTATCCCCTTTCCCTTAAGGCTGTCAAAGTTATCCCTGAAGTTGCATGCCTCTGCTGTGCATCCCGGGGTATTGTCCTTTGGATAGAAGTATAATACCACAGGGCTTCCTCTGAAATCCGATAGCTTTATCTTGTTACCTTCCTGATCCATGGATTCAAAATCTGGTGCCTGTTCTCCAACTTTTAGATATTCTTCCATAATATTGTAATGTGTGTTTACAAATAAATATTTGCAATTGAAAATACAAATTAGTTTATGCCCTTAATTCATCTTGAGAGCTATTATCCCATTTTTTTCCAGGTAAACAGAATATTTTCCGCTGGATTCAACTCTTTGAATAAATTTCTCCATTGATGTACCCACGCTGTCATTTTGATAATAAAACTGGCTGAATTCATCTGCTATAATGTATGTAAAATTCCGTGAATATAAATTAGAAAGGTTTCCAACAGATGTATATGAATATAACAAGTAGGCATTTGGAAACGCATCAAATTCAGGGTAGAGATTGTTTTGTGTCAAGAGACATGAACTTGATGAGATATTTCCACGCAACTCAAAAATAGCTTCAGAAGTCATATTATAATGGAAATTGTAAATAGATGGTAAAACCTGAGCAGAAGCTGCTGCGGAAGAACTACCTATGGCCAGAGATGATATGGTATGTCCTTCTGGTGAATAAAATCCAATTCCACCCCCCAATATAATGGCTGTTATTATCATACCAGTGGCAATCTTCCTTGTCATTATCTGAATCTTTTTATTGGTAAGGTTTTGCCTTTTATTCATATTGGCAAGTCCCACAAAAGATGCGCTAAATACAACTGGTGATAGCATTGCTGTATATTGGAAACCTGGGACAAAATATGGTACGTTTAAAGAAAAGAATGCGAAGAGGAAATATGGTATTGATGGTAGCATGAGAAGCGGAGAATCAACTGCATAAAAACCTCCTGATATAATAACAAGCAGGACAAAAGCAAGTTTATACATTGAATATGTTTCTAAACTTTGAAATGAATAGGTTATCCTATAGCGAATATTTAGATAATTGAGGAAGGCGTGAAAACTTGTAATATTTCCGTATTGAGTCACACCATAGAAATCTCTTATATTTGTAGCAATGAGAAAATACTCCATTGCAACGGCAAATAATATAATATATATTGATAATAGAAAGACTGTTTTTTTCCTGTTTTGTCTCATTTGCGAAAAAAGGCCACGTTTTCCGTATTTGGTGATTCGTGTCGCTGCAAGGTATAATATGAAAAATAAGATGAATGATGCATGAAGTGATATCATTAAGGCGAGGGAAATTGCCTCTCCAATCGGTTTTTTTGTAACAAAAAAGTAAAGTGCCCAAGCATAGAAAAAAGGCATCAGGGCCATCAGGTGAAAATCAAAGGCTATGGGCCCTATGGAATATGGTGAAAGTTCATAGCAAAGGATCAGGAGAAATACATTACTAAATCTACTATTTTTTCCCGAGATCTTCATGTAAGTCAGGTACAGCGGAATTGCTGTGAAAGTTATGAATAGACTCTGTATCACCAGAAGGGTGGCGTTATGCGGAAAAATCCAGAAGAAGAAAGCCAGAACGTAAATGAATGGAGAAAAATGCGTGCCAAAGAAACTTCCGTTAAGCAGTGTTGAATAGAAAAAATTTCCATTCAAGTAACCATGAAGTGATGCTCCGTAAATGCCCAGATCAAAACCTGTAGCATTCAGTGTCAAATATTTATAAATAGAGTAGAAAGAATAAATTACAAAAAAGAACGTCGAAACAATGATAACAAGGATAAATTGCTTTCCTGGTTCTGTGTTTCGCATTGGGTGCGATCTTAACCATATATTTAAAATATTAATTAAATGCTCTCCTGTCCTCCCCGGAGAAGTATTTCTGCTGCGGGGCCTTTTCTTGTCTCCATGATTTTAATTGCATCCAATGAGGCTTTTCCTACGGCCACATATTTACCGTCCAATCCCCTTATGAAAACTGTGTCATCCATCTTGATTTCCATATCCATTTCGACAATTCCCTGCGCAAAAAGTTTTGCCCCTCCGAGGATTCTTGGAACGGCACCATTGTCAATGGTAATATTCTTGAATCCTGGTTTGATTGCATCGAGAAGTTCAACCGTTGGATAAAATTCTGGGGATTCGAGAGCTATGGGTATTTTTCCTATGTAGTATAATTTTTTTCCCTTTTTTTCTTCGACCTCAATCTGATTTTGGGTTATGAATGGTGCATCAAGACCAATATCTTTCAATCTGGCGTAAAGTTCTTTTAGTTCCTTCTTTGAGACCATATGCCTGGACATATCATTTCACCATTGCAGACATACTACTAAAATTCTCATTTAAATTCTCCTCTGGGCATTTTATAAGAAGTTTAATGCTCTCCTCCATTTTTTTGCCTTTATCTCTAATATCCTCACTGAATTTCCATTTGACCTGTTCTCCCCCATCATCTATGAGGTATAATGCAAAGAGTATAGCTTCCTGAATGTCGCTTTTCTTCTTTGTCCTGTCGCCAAGTTTTATTGCCTCGCTTATTCCGCGTATTCTGGCCTCTGCAACAACCTCCTTCAAAAATTCAGAATCCGGAGACCATGGCTTCATATCCAGATTTTCCTTGATTTCATCATGTCTGATCCTCTCCCTCATGGCCTGTATTTGTTCAAGTGGGTTTCCCTTTAATAAGGCAACGTCAGATTTATCAAGCCCTTCAAATAATCCTGATAATATTCTAAATGAATATTTGGGCCACAGTATTTCCAGAAGTTTTCTTGAACTGGGCTCATCCAGATATATTCCACCATAATCCTGAATAACACTACTTATAACATTTGTAAGATCAGAATCGATTTCATTCTTTTCAATAAACTCATTCCTGTCGTTGAATTCCGTTTCACCTATTATTAATGCTCCTGAGTCTGTGGCACTTTTAATCCTCTGAGAATTGATCTTTTCAATAAAGTCTCTGTCTGTTAAGGAACCTGCCAGATATCCGTTAAACAATTCGTTTTCGCCCTTACTTTTCCATTTTTCGAGATAACCTGATGAAAAGCTGAAATCTCTTGAAATATCCGCGGATATGAAATGCTTTGCAAGCAAAGAAACAGTGTTCTTTCTGGAACTGGAGTTAATTCTTATTATGATACCTGAGAAATGCATGACATCTATGTATTTTCCTTCTCCGGATATTTGAAGGAC
This sequence comes from Thermoplasmata archaeon, assembly GCA_021826835.1. Next base: position 5,666 of record JAKAYH010000102.1, read on the forward strand.
AGAACCTTTTTCAGTATATTCGACCCCATTTTCGTTTAAAACGTCCTTGAAAAATTCTATACCCGGCCCTATCCCTTTGCAGGATGCTGTATAATAATTCCTGCTTGTGTAAATCTTGATATTTCCTCTCTTCATAAGCTTTGAAAATGCCAGAGCCCTCCAAAGTTCATTATCATAATTCTGGATTCCGCCAAGAACTATTGGATCTGTGTCTCCCCGCTTAACATAGTTCAGACTTCCCAACGGTGTTTTTATCACGCCGGTTAAGGGTAGCTTTTCTGTTTCAAGGACTTTTTCAGTTTCGGAAAGTCCCCTTAAAAACTCGTCATTTGATCTTGCAAACTTATCAAAGTTACCCGATTTATGAGCCTTAATAACCTTCTTTCTGTATTTTTCAAAGGGGCAGGAAAATCCCTTCGAGTTACATTCAGGGATTATCATTTCCGGGTTTTCAAAAAGCTTTTTTATTTTAGCGACAAACTTTGCCTGACTTTCTTTTGATTCAGCCTTCAGTCTCATTTCTTTCCCGATTCTAGAACTCGTATGGCTTCAGCTCTTACGGTTACCGGAATTGGAACCATTGATTCTATTAGTTGGACTGTTACCTCTTCCTTACCAGAATCTATGGACATGATTTTGGCTTTTTCTCCCTTAAATGGCCCATCGATTAATTCAACGAATGAACCAAGTTCCAGTCCTGTTACAGCTGGTTTTGGAATCAGATAGTGGGCTATTTCCTCTATGTCTATGCTACCTTCAGCCAGACCTTTAAAACCTCTTATTCCCCTTGATATGTATGAAATTCGATCTGGATGCATTGTTTCCACGAACAGATAACCCTTAACTTCATATGGTGACATAATTGCCATTATCTCTCTCCTAGCATCAGGGTTTGTTGATAGTCTCTCTTCCAAGTCCCTTGCATCCCTGTTATCCATATCCCTGGCAACCTGCAGTTCATTCCCTACGTTTGTTTTGACAACAATAATTGTAGGCTTTAACGTATATTGAAAGTGCCATCGACCGGAATTAATTCCGTCCTCGGATGCAATGGATAAATTGAGTAATATTGAATCCCCAAAGTATCCTCCCTTTGGAGTTCCAATTTCTAAGTTAATCTTCCTCGGCTGATTTGAATCAAGTTCAATCTCCTTACTTATTGTCTTTGTCTCACCGGGAAGTATGGGCTCTGCCATATCTTTGCCCTCAATAATGCCTACTTCCCATTCAATGAGTGGATCTTTTTCCTTAATTTCAGGAGTTAGTTTTATGGAAAATTTTCTCTTCCCCTTTTGGATATTCTTAATAGTGAAAGGTATAACTTCACGTACACCGCATCCGGTCTCTTTATTGATCTCTTGAATATCAATCCATTTAAATTCATTGGCAGAACTTTCCATTTGAAATCACTTTTCCTTAATTAGGCCATATGGACATAAGAAGATAAATGAAGAATCCCATAAAACCCAGGAAGAGAATACCTGCTCCTGTAATCAAAAGTACCTTAATGTACTCGCTCTCGGTTGGCTTCTTGGCAAGTTTGATTATTCTTGCGTATTTTCCCTTTCCTATGTTGGAAAATCTCCGCTCAACCTTGTTTTGTACCTCTTCAAGTCTTTCCTCTATACCCATTAAATCTAACCTTCTAGTACATAATTAAATATAAGATAAAAAAAGTTTGGTAAGTGAAATGAATGTGCCTGTGGCCCGCCTTACTATTGTGGAGGTGATCCATCCGCAGGTTCCCCTACGGATACCTTGTTACGACTTAACCCTCCTCACTGACACCAGATTCGAATCTGCCCATATGAGCAAAGCCTCATCCAACACCAGCTCGGATGG
>JAKAYH010000103.1 GCA_021826835.1 Thermoplasmata archaeon
TCAATGGACTAAAAGAAGTCCAAGGAGACCAGAGAGTCCAGGGTGTCGCCCCCCATGTCGCTTACCCCCAAATAGAGGCTGAAACGCTCACAAGTCCCTCAAAATCCGATGTTCAGAACGAAAATTGCATAACCGAGAAACAAGGGAAAGAGTTTATTGAAACGCTTTTGAATAAAGAATTTTACATTATTCCGCGTGACTCAGGGCTAACATTTGATAAAAAGGAATTCAAAATTGCAGTTGTGCAGCCACACTCCCCTCAGAAAAGAGAAGAATTGTTCGAGATAATGTCATCTAAAGGATTTAAAAAAGCGAATACCGGCACATTAGGACCTTTATTCTTTAAAATGCCGATCAGGAGTGATAAACATGAAAAATGAATGCGTAAATTCTTCAATCATTGTCCACAATTTTTTAAAGGACGGCATAGGACCTGCCTTAAGCTCCAGGAAAGGAAGTGATAGAATGAGTGATATAAAGAGAAACATAAGAGTATTCGGGAGGTTAAAGAGCCTCGTTCCCGAACGCGTAAGAGAAAGGCTCATTGCAACTGGGATAAACACAACAAAGAGGGTTTCGCTTGACAGGTAAGGAGATTGATCTGCTGTTGACATCCCTTGAAAGAGTTACTCAGCTTCGTAAAGACATTGGAAAGATACAGGAGATACTCAAAACGGAGGATACCATTTCATATTCTTTATATGACCTTACATCAGAAATTATACAAGGTATTCTCAGCGACTATACCCCGGAAGTTATCGACACTTTTATTGCTGCCATAAGGTCAGGAAAAATTGTCATCGACGGTTTATCGGAGGACCACGATCCTCTTTAGATATTGCGGAGGTAATAAAGAATGGAAAGTATTAAACAGAGAGAAATAGGGAAAGCAGTTGTCTGCGTTCTGCAAGATGCCATGAAAGACCAGATAGCAGTAATAGACATTGAACCTGTCAACAGGGAACATTACTGCGAGATGTGTAAATCTTATCAGTGTGTGCATGTGAAATACGTCTCCGCATTAAAAGAAGTTAAAGCGGAGTAGGAAAGAATGCTGAAAAGAATTTGCAAGGGGTGTAATAACTATGTTTTGGAAGATGGTATCTATTGCGATCAGTGTGGGGAAAAGCTGGAGGCAAAGAATGAAAGTGATTAACAATGGAAGGAAAAACACTATGAGAGAATCAGGCAGCTTGATCTCATGTTGTTTGATTAATATATCTACGAATGTGAAAAACGAGGTTTAGAAATGATTGCGGAAAAAAAGAAGCCGGCACTGGACGATTTTATTCCAAAACCTCTTACCATCAGAACACAAAAATTCGTGAAGCTATGTGAATTCTACATGATGATAACAGGCGAAGAACCTGAATCAGGATACTATGTTTATGACTTTATTCAGGAACACACGATGCCCTTTGATTTGAGGCATTTTAAGCTACTTTCTCAGTCACAGATTCTTGCAGCCTTTTGGAAATGGCAGAGAATAACTAAAAAAGTTGGCTAAATAAATATAAATTTTCAACATCCATATTTTGTTTTGTAAGACAATTCGCTTACGTTTAAATACATCTTTTGTATTATAACTGGTGCGATATAGGCCAGTTGGCCAAACGGGATGGCAAAGGGGAGGGTTCTCCTCTAACCATTCATGTAATTTTGTTTTTATGGGAATATCTTTATTCCGTATCCATCGTAGGAACCAGTAACAGATTTGTCGAACCTGTTTGAAATAATTTCGAATTGCCTGTCCCAGACATTCTTCTTTTGCGGACTCTGTTTAACCATGTATTTTCTCCGGAACAATAAGCGACATGCGTGCAGGTATCCTTAATGCCATAAAAACGGTGTTTCCCGGTATTCCGGTAAGAATATGTTTACTTCACTTTCTCAGGGATCTGGGAAAGGATCTCATGGGAAGCATGCACACCGATCTCGGTATGATGATCAATCGCATGGGGATAAAATCCCGCATAAAGAAGATATTCAGGGATCTGCCAGAATATGACAGGAAATGCCTTCTTGACATAGAGTCAGGATTCTGCAATAATACTCCTGCCATGGAGATGATGTGCATCCGCAGGATACTTGAACCTCTTATGGGGACAGGTAGTTCCGGCTATGGCTTTCCCTTCTCATTGAGGCATTTCAATTTCTATAATGCGAGTATGCAAGTGAAGAAAGAGCTTAATGATCTTCAAGCTGTTGTGAAGGACAGGAATACATTGAGCACATTGGAGGAACTGCTCGATCTCATAGTTACTGTTACTGAAAACATTGCAATCCGTGATCTGGCATCACGCATTGGAAACGTGAATGTTACATTCCAGGGGTTCAGGAAGGCATTCCATCTTCCTGAAAAGGGAAAGTTATCAGAGAATACGTGTGATGATGAGTTCGGTCATGAGAACTGCGGTATATTCATCGGACAACTCAAAGAGATAGTTAAGAGTGGATTCACTCATGAAATGGATACCACTAAACAGATCATATCTGCATACGAAAAATGGGAAGAACATCTGTTCGCACAGAATAAGGAAGGTACAATACCGAGGACAAACAATTCACTGGAACAGTTCTTCCGGAAGATCAGGCGCAATGTAAGGAAGAGAACAGGTAATATTGCAACGGGAAAACTCCTTTCCCACAATGGAGACAAACTTGCAATATTTCAGAATATTGGTATACCTGATTACGTAAAACTGGTATTCGGATCAATTAACATAGCTGCCAAATTTGGCAGTTACAGGAAAGGGTTGAGAAAGAATATGATTTATCCAATGACAAGAAAGAAGATTCTTGAGCTTGTGGACAAGGGAAAGAAAAACCTCATATCTGGAACATTGAGAAACAATCCCTACTCAGACGAGTTAATGGAAAAAGCAGGTAATGTGAGGAGAGCGGAACTGATACAAGGGACTTAAAATGATAGTGATACAATCAGTCTTTTGCCGCCATAGGGGTGGATGTAAGAATTAAATATCTTGTGGAAATTGGGTTATTATGGAATCAAATATTTTGAATCCTACATATAGGGAGTTGATGGCTATAGAGAAATACCGTAACAGTGATACGGGAAGGTTTTACAGTGATAAACGTAGAAATAACTGGATAAAAGCAATAATATCAATATTTGCAATAGCAATGTTACTGGGAACAATGGGAGTTCCATTATATAATGGAATAATTGCAATGGAATCAAACGCATTGCCATATGATATGGAAATAACGACTACAACCAGTAACATTGCAACATCGTCAGTTCATGCAGGAGATATTATAGCATATGAAATATGGAACTGGGGGCAGTTGCCCAATGCTAAAGACCTTGCTATAGAACTGACTGCGGTGCTTATTGAAGTGGGTATTGGTACTTATCTGAGTGTAACAGTAGTACAAGAGATATCATGGGATATTGCTACGACTTTCCTTGCAGATGGTAGCATAAGTGATATTGCTCTGGATGTGGCGATAGATTCTGTAATATATGTTGACCCAGTAACTCTGGCAGCTATCGTAACGCCAGTTATAGCATGGTAAAAAAATAGTCCAATGCAAATCAAATCCTGGTGTCCTTTATGAGAGTACGATTTTCAAGAATTCATGGAACCAGTAAATTTGATTCGCTCATTTATTTTATTTCTGTAGCAAGTGGATTGACGGGATTTACTTTCGAAGTTTTGAAACAGGCACCATTTTATTTTAACTTTGCTCTTGCCTCCTTTTCTGTATCAATATTTATACTCTATAAGTATTTCATTCTCAGAAACGTAAAAAAAGTTAAGGATCCGTCTCTATTTATGACCGGGCACAGATTTCTAAACGAATTTGGAATAATAGCCTTTTTAGTGGTACCGTGGATTCATTTTGTCAGGATAAACAACTTTTCCATAATTAAGGAATACCTGATCACATTTATTGCTGTCTGGTTAACCTTAGGGTTGGCAATTGCGATTTCTACTGTGTGTTATCTCAAAAATATTTCTCCGGGGATTAATCAAGGAGTTGAAGATAAAAGTGTGATGAATTCTTTTTTTAATAGATATCCCGAGATCACAGAGAATGTTCCTGAAATACTCATGTTTGAAAAATCGGGCAAGCGGGGTGGAGCATGGGTGAGCGGGATGTTTAGAAAGAAAATTTGCATTGATAAAACGTTCTGGAATACAATTTCTGAGGATGAGAGAGACGCACTTTTGCTTCATGAGATTGGGCATATAGAAAATAATAGCTATTCATTGCCTGTTGTATATTCATTTGCTGTATCTTCTATAAACGCATTTGTATACACTAATTTAGTATATTTTGCAATAAACCTTGTTTCCCTCGAAACAACATTAATTCCAGTTCTTAGTATTATATACAATGTAATTCTCCTACTCAGTACAGTGGTTGCCACATTAATTGCTCTTAAGCTCAGGAAGTACGGCTTGAAAATCAATAACTCCCATCAGATAGAAGCTGACAGGTTTGCATTGGAACATTTGAATGGTAACAGTGAGGCAGTTATATCGATGGTGAAAAAGTTAAGAATGTATAAAGAGAAAAGAATTAGTGGAAAAAGATTAATATTTGTTGATTCCACTTCAGAATTAAGGATTAATGAATTAAGTGATAAACCTTGATAAAATTGAGCAAGCTGTATAAGGAATATAAACTCCGTTTAACGTATTTATCACTATTGAATTATGCTTGCAATACCCAGAACCATTATTGCTTTCTAAAAATTCTGATTACAAAGGCATATAAAATGCATACTTCAAAATTATTTTCACACTAGAATTCACTCAAATAATATAACTAACTGGTAGAAGATATATCAAAGACGAGAAGAAAATATAAAAAGGAGAATCAAATGAATCTAATGAATATAAGTGGAAGGTTTATAATTTACGTTACAGAACAATCGTTCCTGATATCACTAACATCACTTGTTGCAATGGAACTGAATATAAAAGCCGTATTTTTAGGGTTTTTTATAGCTTATAGAATAGATTTCGTTACAGGATTTTTACATATTTTTGATACATATTCTGGTATTTATAATCTAATTATACTTTTTATTCTTTCTTTTGTGTATTATTCAATTGAATCCAAAACAAATCATGGAATAGCAGAGGATATTTTCAAATCGAAAATAATAAGTAAATATCAACTAACAAAGAAAGAAATTATGAGTGTCCTGCTTATCAGAGACCTAATCAGATCATTTTTTATATCCTGCATTGTTAATTCCTTATTTGCTCTGAAATACAACAAATTGCTTCAAAGCTATTATGATCATAGGCATAATCTGGTTTCTATAATAAATAAGGATGAAAATAGAAAATCTCTTTTCTTGAAATATGTTTATTCTTCTATGATAATGTATTATTCAATATTTTTTATTCTTCTGATAATATATACATTTATAGACCCATCATCTCCTCTTGCATCATCTGGCGTTAAATCCAAATCAGCATTTCATTACTGGGTTTTCTTCAAATCAATACTTAATAATAACCTTACACTCGATATATCAGAGTATATGATAGGAGGATTTAGCCTCTTTGTAGGGACATTCATAGAACTTTTTTCATCTAATATATATGAAGCTGTTATTATCTCGTCGATGGACAGTACCCATGGATTCTCATCCTTTGTTAAGTTTATTCTCCCGCAGTTCTTCCCAGAAACCATGGGATATGTCTTCGGCATGTCCATAGCACTGATCATCACTGATATAATATTATCATTTATTCAGTCTCTGGTTAAAAATGAAAAATCAGAATACTTCACCAAAAGAGTTCATGACTTATCCTATAATTTAGTTTTTTATTTTTTGCTTTCAGTGTCACTGCTTATTGTGGGTGCATTGATAGAATCTTCTCTTGGAATATACAATTTCTGAGGATGAGATGTCCAGTAAACCTATGGCGATCATCAACTGTGCACGTCGAGGAGAATAAATGACTAATCAATGTAAGTTTGATATGGGAAATTACCTGTTTATCCTATTAGCGGTGGATACATGCGTCTCAGTGATGAGGGGGTATGAAGTTATCAATTCTGCAAAAGCAAAGGCTGCAGCGAAAGCGAATGAAATACAGCACCGTTAGGTCTAATCCGTACGGTTGGGATAAAGACTGATACAGATGCAGGAAACAACAGGATTGATGCGTCTGCTTCCCCGGTGTCATGTCGGCAGCATGCGAAGAAAGTCATGTATGGTAAGTCGGGAAACCTTGTCGTGTCCATGAACATGCCACGAAAGGTGGTTTAGTTATGGTAGCGGTATCTATAAGTCCAAAAGACGAAAAGATATGCAATGCACCACAAGGAGTTGGAGAGGCTCATATTACTCATGACGTGAAGGACAGCATGACCTTCATAGAGTGTAAACGCTCATTCAAACTTACCCATTTTCGGCCATTGAAAAGTACCCAAAAAAGGCCATTGAATATTTACCACCCCATGCGTTTTCATGCTGGAGACAGCCTGATCAGAGAATGCACAGAATTCACGATGAAGAATCTCAGTACCGACGGACCTGCCTTTGTCACATGCCCGTATATTGCAACTGATCCGGACTGGTCAACCTTAGGTACAAGACCGGTGTAGGATGCAAGGTGATCTGCATCGGGAAACCTTGATATGTCACCTATTTCTGAATATATTCCAAGGGCAGTGTAATAATCTATTCCGGGTATGCTCATGAGTATATTCACGTACTCGTTGTCCTTTCCCATGGATGCAAGCCTGTCCTGCACACTGTCAATATTGTCAGATATTGCCCTGAATCTTGATATGAGATCTGTAAGGATGAATCCATCTGTTTCGTTCAGACTGGCTGAAAGATCAAGCATCTTTTTCAGTGCCCTCTTACCGAATATGTCCGATGCATCTACAGACAGTCCATTGCGTGCAAGAAGTGCATGAACCCTGTTCTTTATGGCTGTGACCTCTTCACCCGGTGATCTTCTGTACCGTATCATTGTTCTTATGCTATCAATCTCCCTTGATGGAAGATAGGATTCAGGAAGTTCTCCCATCCTGAAGAGCTTTGCAAGGTTTCTTGCATCGTTCTTATCTGTCTTCTTCGTTGATCTGAATATGATCTTGAGTGCCTTTGGATTGGCAGGATGTATCCTGAATCCGTTATCCCTCAGCAATCTGGCAACATACTTTCCTGTTGTTGAGGATTCCACCACTATGTCCGAATCCTTCGGATATTTTCCCATGAAAACATTCCACTCCTTTTCCGTATTATCCATCCTGTACTCTTCCACTATCTTTCCATCCATATCTGTCACACAGACAGATTCGCTAAGTTTATGAGCATCTATGCCTATTATCAATCTGTCACCTCCTTTTGGTGATTCCGGGAAATATGTTGGCCGGTAACACTCTACTATCCGTCCCCTTGCGGGGGCATGGTGTCGGTCCG
>JAKAYH010000104.1 GCA_021826835.1 Thermoplasmata archaeon
TTGCATACAATCAAAATCACCACAGATATCTGTAACTTGTGTCCATTGAGTATATTTACTTTGTTAATAAATTTGATGAATTAATAAAGATGTTGGTTTACTTCGATATATTTTCCAATTGTTTTGAGTAAGTGACTAAAACAGTTTTTTTTATAGATTTAACTAATTTTGCAATACGGGCTAGTTAGAAATAGGCTCTCGGAATATTAAATGTTACATTCAGATTCTTGACAGATAAACTGAATAATGTTTACCAATTGACCAGAGGAGTAAAGAATAAAACTTGTTATATATTTAGCAATTGTATCAATTAATGAAAAAAACAAAACCCCCACCCTCCTGAAATAAATTTCATATAGAGTGTATTAAAACCAAGATAAGTAATTAATGAAAACACAGCGCTAAATGCCAGTGCATAACTGAGATATCTCAATAAACAGGTTCAAAGTATTGATTAATAAAGAAAAGGGAGATATAATCTAACAATGAGGGCACATGGGATTTATGTAACTGATCAGAATCTTCTCCTTCAGTACCAGTCCCATCACCGGTATATTCTTAAGCATGAAAATAGGGGAAGAATCTAAGGATGAGAAATCATCCAGTGATGTTGAAGCACTCTTAAACTCAGTCCAGGATGCTTTCCACAGTCGCATGAAAAAGAATGATTAAATTATATTTCATGTTTTCTGTTTGTCATCACGAACTATAAAAAAACAATTAAATTTAGACAATGTCGTCAAGAACAAAAATTAATATATTGTTAGAAATTGTCAATTGGTGTTTAAATCTGTCTAAAATTTTCATAACCGGAGGAAATGGAGTCCTTGGTTCTTCACTGTCTGAATTGTTCCTAAGGCTTGGCGATGAAGTAATAGTAACAGATATTAACCGCATTGATGAATGCTGGCGTCTCATTGAAAAGGGCATATTGGATCAGGTTGAATATAGATGGAAAGCTTCTCAGGATATATCGCAAAGAGACCTTGATGGTGTAGATCTAGTTATTGACTGTGCAATAGGATTTCCAGATCGCCCTTTTGGTAACGAATCCCCAAGGGGAACAATAGGAGCAAACTTAGAACCAGCAGTTGGACTGCTAGAAAGTCTTAGAAAGCTAAGTTCACCGCCACCCGTAATTTATCCAAGCAGTTTCAATGCTCTTTATGGAACCAGAGGATTATATGATGAGAACACGTCGGTCAACCCCACTTCAATATACGGCTGGACTAAAGCTGCAGTAGAGCAGCTCTACAGAACATATCATCACTCTTTTGGTATCCCTGTCATTATTACAAGAGTTGGATCGAGTTATGGTGAAATGATGAGGACCGACGAACTTATAGCAAAATTAATCATATCTAATTTGCAAAATCGCGAATTTTCACTAAGGTCACCATATTCTAAAAGGCTTTGGACATACCTCGGGGACGTTATGAGTTTGTATGAGGCAATAGTAAGAAAAAGCGATTACGGTCACGACGTTGACTTCCTTAATGAAATAGAATTAAGGAACTCTATCATAAATGTTGCCGGAAATGCTGGAGACGAGATTCTTACAAACGTGCAAATTGCAAAACTCATTGGAGAAGTTATGAATTCACACTCCGCTGTAACATTGAACTATTACTATGAGCCTGGGGAGATGATAAATGGAGTGCCGGTGGAATTTACAGTAAGTTCAAAATGGTCCAGAAATCTCATAGGGAAGGCACCGGAACATAGTCTAAGAGAAGGAGTTAAAAGAACTTCAGAATGGTTCAAAGAAAGAAATAGCAGGTGGATATTTGGAACATAAACTGACAAATTCCAGTTTAAATTTCACAGAATATAATGAGAAGGACGCTTCTGGTCCATGGCGGATAACATTTGATACAAACCCTGATGACTGCAACATGTACTGTATAATGTGTGAGGAACATAGCGAATTTAGTAAGCTGAAGAAGGAACGCATTATTTCAGGAAGGGCACACAGAAGAATGGGCATATCTATCATAAGGGAAACTATCAAACAGATGTCTTCAAGAGGGCTAAAGGAGATCATTCCATCCACCATGGGGGAGCCACTTCTTTATAACCATTTTCCGGAAATAATTGATTTATGTAGGGAATACAATGTTAAATTGAATCTCACAACCAATGGAACATGGCCGGGAATAGGAGCAGAAAAGTGGGCTGAACGTATATGTCCAGTCACAAGTGATGTGAAGATTTCATGGAATGGGGCAAAAGCATCTGTTCAGGAAAGCATAATGAAAGGTTCTGGATATGACAGGAGAATACATGACCTCAAAACTTTTATCTCGGTTAGAGATAGAATCGCCAAAGACGGCGGAAACAAGTGCAAGATAACCTTGCAGGTCACATTCATGGAAGCAAATTTGTCTGAATTACCAGACATTGTGAAACTGGCATTGGAAAATGGGGTAAACAGAATAAAGGGGCACCATCTATGGGCACATTTTCCAGAAATAGAGAAACAGGATCTTCGGCGCTCTTCAGAATCCATTAAACGCTGGAATAGTATTGTAGATGAGTGTTTTCAGTTCGTAAATGATCATAGTAGAAACTATGGTAAGGGTATACTGTTAGAAAACTTTACTCGTATACCTGATGGAACACAGAGAAGAATGCCTGACGACTGGAAATGTCCATTTTTAGGCAGGGAGGCATGGGTGAATTATGAGGGTAGATTTGATCCATGCTGTGCACCGGACGCTGAGAGAAAAACTCTAGGATATTTCGGTAATGTTCTTGAAAATGGGGGCTTGCCGGCAATTTGGGAAAGTGAAACCTACATGAAACTCAAAAAAGGATATATGGAAAATGAGGTTTGCAGAAAATGCAACATGCGGAGGCCCCCGGGCAATCTTCCAGAAATGTAAATTTATAATTCCTGATGGTGTTGTATATGAAAAGCGGTGAATTAGATCACGTGGACTGGATAAATTCCAAAGTATCCGAAGACATGAAATATCATGAGATAAACGGAATATCATTGTACAAGGAAAGATATGATGAGGTTCTCCCATTTCACGCCCCAGGACTAGCGCCAGTTAGTAACGGTAAAAGGTGGTTTCACATCACCCCAACAGGAAAAAAAGCATATAATAGTGATTTTGACAGAGTCTTTGGCTTTTATTACGGATTGGCAGCCGTTGCAGATCAAGGAAAGTGGTTTCACATAAATTCAGACGGTAACCCTGCATACAGGGACCGTTTTAAATGGGCTGGAAATTTCCAAGAAAATCTCTGTGTGGTAATGGATAATGAAGGCTATTTTTACCACATTTATCCAAACGGAAAAAGAGCTTTTAAAGAAAAATACCGTTATGCTGGAGACTTTCGTGAAGGGGTAGCGGCAGTTCAAGGAGAGGAGGGACAGTTCTTTCATATTAAAAAGGATGGAATTAAACTTAATTCGTCTATTTTTCTGGAAGCTTTAAGTTTCCACAAGGGATTTGCAATAGTCAGAGACACTAACGGCTGGTTTCACTGTAATAGGGAAGGTAAAGAAGCTTACGGTGAAAGATATTACGCAGTTGAGCCATTTTACAATGGGCTTTCCAAAGTTACAGGATTCAATGGTGAGATCAAGAGAATTGATGAAACGGGAAAGACAGTGAATATCATCAGACCGTCACTTGCCAGTCCATTTATGCAAATATCCAATGGTCTTGTCGGATACTGGAAATCGTTCCTTCTTGGTAAAGCTATTGAGTCTGGTATTTTTGAGCTTCTGCCTGACACTGTAAATGGCATCTCGAAAGGGATTTCCTTGCCCAATGAAATTGTAACACTGATCATGCAGTCACTTCAGGAGGGAGGTTATGTGGAACGACATGGTGATATCTGGGCACTGGCTGGAGATTACTCAAAGTTATCCAGTTCAGAGAAATTTAGTCTTAGGTCAGTCAGTAATCACTGGCTGCTCCAAATGATGCCTTACTGGATTTCCTTCATGAACAAAGAATGGAAAAATACACTGCAATCTAAAAGTTTAGCTCCTTTCATGCAGGAGATGCACAGCAGTCTTGAACAGATAATAGTTTATGAAGATGCTATGACAGCATATGCAGAGCATGATTACAACGACATAGTAAAAAGAATGAACTTATGCAGGCATAAAATGATAATCGATGCAGCTGGTGGGCAAGGTTACCTTTCCAAGCTGATTGCCTCAGAATGCTCAGACTCTGAAATCTATATTATGGAAGCCCCTGCTGTAAACAAAGCAAATAAATTGCGGGGGTCGTACCCTAAGAATGTAAAGATGATTGATTTCGATCTTTTCAGCCACTGGAATCAAAGAGCTGATGCAGTAATACTTGCAAAAGTTATACATGACTGGAGTGATGAAAGTGCTGAAATCATTCTGAAAAGGTCAAGAGAGGCACTATTGGTTGGTGGCAGGCTGTACATCATTGAAGGTGGCTTGGAACCCATCAATGGAAAAAATGGTATCCTATCCCTTCATCTTTATTTGGTCAATGGGGGAAAAGAAAGGTCCAGAGAAGAAATGGAAAGACTCTTGCAGGGAACAGGTTTTAACATATTAGAGAGCAAGAAGCTTAATTCAGGGCTTATAGCCTATGAATGCGAAGCTGTATAACTGTATGGAGCAGTTAATGAAAGTTTCTGAAATCTATGAATAAGATCTGAGACTGGCAATGGAAAGAACAAGACCTGCTTTAAGTGAATCATATTGCATGGAGAGAATGCTTCTTTCTCGTTAATTGCCAGGGAACAACCTGAACCTTATTCCAAAGTTAGTTTTATAGTTATGATTAGGCAAGAATTTTTTCTTATTTCTTTCACGGCTTCATATATATACTTCAATAAGAGATTTTAAATGATACTTTTTCGTCAGCGCAGACACAATTCCGGATTAAACGGTTCTTAACTGAAGTTTTGGATCACATCTGATTCACAGGATGTTCTATGGAGAAAGAAGTAATAGTGAGATAATTGTTGTCTACATGCGCGCGTTTCTTAAAACAGCAATAGAAAAGAATAAAAAAAGAGAAAATGCCGTAAACAAAGTTACCATAAGAAAATCACGTTAAATTTATGGAGCCACTTTCGAAGGATGAATGTTTTGATTTTATAATTGAGATACTTTCACATGATTAAAGTTGATTAGTGTTTTTGAGTAAATTATTGAATAACGAAATTAATGTCCTTACATGCTCTCTAATATCCGGTATCTGTTCGTCATCAGAATAAAGATATCTATGCTGTTCCAGAGAAGATAGGATATTAGGGTTATCCGCAATTGTCTGCATTTTTTCCCGCAACGACACAATATCTCGAAACTTAAACAATAAGCCATTATATCCATCTTTCACGTACTCAGACATTCCACCAATATCCGCAGTTATGACTGGTACACCTGCCTGTTGGGCCTCATGAATTACTAGTGGTGAATTTTCATACCATATAGACGGAACTATAATACAATCCACTCTATTGAAAACCTGTTTTACTATCCGCCTTGATTCAAACTCCCCCATCCATTGAATTCTGTTTCCTTTTTCCCTAATTGCTTCCTCACTTATGCTTCGGAGATAAGCTGTATATTCAGATTTCTCTCTTCCCCATATTCTTAGGATTGGGTTTCCATTGAGTGATGCAAATGCTTTTATCAGATAGTCAACACCCTTTGCAGGTATATGTGTTCCTATGTATCCAAAGACCAAACTATTTTCCCGTTCTCTGCTTCTCCCACCTAGGAACTCCCGGTCAAAGCCATAATCAAGGTATATTATTTTGTGTCCAGATGAAGGAAAATAACTTTTAAACGATTCTATAACAGTTTTGGAAGGTGATATAAACAAATCAATTAAATTCACAGTGCTTCTTACCAAAGTCATTCTACTACGAACCCATGTAGACCAATAGACTTGATCCGTATAGTTATCAATATCTCCAGTCTGGTACCTCCGGTAACATATCCTCGCACATTTGGAATCTTCCTGACCATCGCATAGTTTCCATGGTTCACCCTCAAAATTTGTTTGCAGGAATTGCCCCCTAGGGCACATAAGCCAGAAATCGTGAATGGTGTAAACAATTGGGATCTTGTGTGATTTAAGAATTGAGACTATGCCGAGTGATAAATGGTTAAGGTGCTGTATGTGGGCTATGTCCGGATTAAACTCAGAAATAACTTTCTCTATAGCATTATCAATTGCAACATCTTGGAAGCGATCCTTGTTTCTCGCATTGTTGACTAAAACCCTCATAATTTTACTATTTTTTGGGTCCTGAAAATGCTGAAGCTCGTAATCTTTAACGAATGGATTTTCTTGACGACTTAATACTAAAACAGAATGTCCAGAATTTGCTAATTCATTGGATATGGCCGAGGTATAATTTTCAGAACCTGCGTTATATTCTGGTGGATAACCGTGTACTATTTCCATGATTTTCATTAATTATCTTTCACGTTAACTGGATACATAATACTATCGTTTCTTAATTTTAAGTGAGCAGTATTAACCATGAGATGGTGAATGCATCCACGTTGTTTTAAAATGGCCGGCTAAAAAACACATTTCTTAATCTCCTATTGTTGCCTTTTGTGAATCCAAGGTCCTTCATTATTTGAACAACATCTTCGCAATTCTGATGGTACTATGACCCAGAGATCACTATGTTATATTTGTTCTCATAATAGAAACACTTTTATCAGTTGCGTTATAGTGCATTCCACGTTCCAGCACTAATTCGACCGATTCTTCTCCCTGTTTCCTTGTTAAAGGCATTTTACATGGTACTTCTCTTTTATTCTTTCTTTCATGATTAGTGCTTTGATTCTTCGCATCTGATTTACCGTGGTTACCACCCATTCCAGCCGTGGATTTTGATAACGATGAGTTGGAGATCAAAAGTAATTTGGACTTTTCAAAAGAATAAAGAGATAATTTGAATAAATTTTGAACTATAACAATTTAATGTTATAGATATGTACCATACCAATTATAATCATTTCTTTTCGTGTTATACAATCAGTTATCATCTAATCTAATGCAATAATTAGATAATTAATACGGTTGTCAACCTAAATAATGCAACATTGGTAAGATTTCTCCATGGACAGTGTTCTAAAGAATGATTCATAATATCGATTTGACCTGTTGCTTTATCAACAACAGTCACTTATTATTTTAATTCTGAAAATAATATATCTCAAAAGTATCAGATTAGAAATACAAACTTATGTTGAAAAATTCGTGAAATTAAAGGAAGGGATACGGAATTTTATATTGACGCCCCGGCCGGGATTTGAACCCGAGTCACAGGCTCGACAGGCCTGTATGATAGGCCACTACACTACCGGGGCTAACTGAGTAGTCAGGTAATTACTAAAAGATTATAAAATTTGTTGATAATGCA